>DASSQB010000375.1:0-5893 GCA_035702725.1 Terriglobales bacterium
GTATTGCTCAGCTCGCTAAGAGCGACGAGCGCACGCGCCACCCGCTATGTCCTCACACTCCCCACATTGTGGCGGAAGCGGTGAACGCCTTCGCCTGCGAGCACGCGATGACCTTGTCCGACGTGCTCCTGCGCCGCGTCCCCGTGGCTCTGAATGGCTGCTGGAACGAGGAGTGCTCCACGACGGCCGCGCAGCACATTGGCAGCGCTCTGGGCTGGTCTGATCTGAAGATTGGCGCCGAACGCGAGGCTTTCAACGCCGAACGCGCCGCGTTCCTGCAAAAACCTGCGCTCCGCGTCTCGCCAGTCAGGTGAGCACTTCGCCCCTAAAGGCAATACTTTTCCCACTGTCATGCTGAGCGAAGCGTCCCGATTGGTTTGCGAAGCCAGGCGCGAGTCGAAGCACCTTGTCCCCTCCCATCTGCTACCTGCATGCCCTCACCAGCATTTCCGGCTCATCCGACACAATCGCGTCCACTCCCCATGTGACCAGGCACCGCACATCTTCCGCGCGGTTCACTGTCCACACAATTACTTGCTTCCCTGCCCGATGCAGATCTTCTATCAGCTCCTGGCTCGCCAGCTTGTAATGCGGAATAACAAAACTTACGGGAAGTTTTGGCCACTGCGCCAGCTGGCGCGCGTTTTCGCAGATCAGTCCCAGCGGAACCTGCTCATCTCTCCGATGAACGTCGGTCAGCACCTTTGGCAGAAAAGAGGACACGACGAACCGCTTGGGCCGCTGGTCAGCGGCCGTCCGCAGCACCGCCTCTTCCAGCCCCTCGACCTTCAGTTCGATGTCCAGAAACGCGCGTGTGCCGTAGCGTTGCAGCACGTCCTGCAGGCAAGGTAAAGCGAGTTGTTCGTGAGTGAGCGAGCGCCGCTGCGTTAACGGGAGCTGCGGGACCACCCGCTCCTCCCAGCGTTGCTGTAACTCGGCATAGGTGCTGCCCGCCACCTCCAGCCCGCACAGCCGGGCATCGTGCACCACTATTAGCTGGCGGTCCTGGCTGCGACGAATATCAAATTCGAAACCGTCGCACCCGGCTCGCAGCGCGAGGTCGAAAGCTGCAATCGTGTTTTCGGGAAACTGGGGCAGGCGTGCGCCCCGATGACCCAGCAGGAGCGGGTGCTTAGTCGAGGTCAAAGTCGCGGATGGGCTTGCCCGTGTCAGGCGATTCCTTCGCCCTCTTCACGGCCTCCTGGAACTTTTTCTCCAGCAGGTCAGCCTGGTGCTTTTGCGCCTCCACCGACTGGCGGAACACCGACTCGCGGCGGCTGTCCTGCTCCTTCATGGCGCGCGCCGCTTCTTCAATGTCGTTGAAGGTCTTCGGCACCTTGGCCGCGGTGTGGGCGATGACCGCCTGTGTTTCCGGGTCCACCTTCAGCACCGCGTTGCAGCACGGGCAGGTGACTTCAAAAGCTGAGGATGCCTTGGCTGCCTTGGGCATAGGCTGATGATACCGCAAAAGTGGTAGTTGTAACTGTCGCTGATCGTCGGGGCTGTGCAGCTATTAGCTTCTGGCTTCTGGTCACTAGTCAGGAGTTAAAAGCCAGCAGTTGGTTCTAGAGATACACCACCTGGTGGTCCGGGCAACTGCCGTTCGCAGCCTGGTACAGCCGCTCCAGCAAATCCATTCCATGACGGGCGAGGAACGACACGCCGGCAATCTCCCGCTCTTGCAGCTCTTTATGGGGGAACAGCAGGTTACTCAGCAGGCTGGCGTGACGGTCCAGCACCTCATTGCGCAACAATTCCGCTCGTGCCGCCTTTCCCTGCAAACGGTCGAGCTGGTAATGCATCTTGGAACCGGCGTTCTGGGCAGCATCCACCAGCGTGGGGTCCAGGTGCTCGAGCGACGTCACAATCCGCGCCAGGTTTTGGTCCAGAGCCTTTTCCGCCGCTTCGAACGCCGCCTTCAAGTCGGCGGGCAGCGCCCGTTCCGCCAGCGCCTCGCGCACGCGCTCCGGGCCCTCAAACACATCGGTGAGCGTAAGGCTGTAACGCTCCAGCAGGCTGGCTGCCTTGGGCTCCAGCAGCGTAGCGCTGAAGCGCGGCACCGCCGGCGTCACCCGGCCCAATAGCTTTTCGTAGACCACGGCCGCCTGCGCGAAATAGGCGCACTCTGCCGGCCCTCCGGTGTAGGCCAGCGTGGGCAGGAGGTAATCCTGCACCACCGGCCGCAGCAGCACGTTAGCGCTGAAATGCTGCGGCTCGGCGTCTATTCGCTCGAGCAGTTTCTCGCGGCTGATCTTTTCCTCGTCGATGCGGAAGTCCGCCGCCCTGGCTACGCCATTGGCGCGTTGGATCACGACTCGCGACCCGTTCTGGATGGTGAACAGAAGCGTGGAAAGCTCCGTTACCTTCACCTGGTCGTGATAGCCGGACGAGAGCAGCTCGCGGTCGCGCTCCAGCAGCGCCTGGTCAAGCTCCTCGGCGCGCTCGATGGCAGCGCGATAGATGGGCTGCGCCAGCGCGTGCAGCTCGGGGTCCGAAGCATCCAGCATGAGCACGCCCCAGCGGCCCGCCAGCGCGCTGAACAGCCGGGCAAAGGCGCTGCCCAGGGTTTCCCCCGGCTGGTAACATCGGCGCAGCAGGCCGGCGATTTCCGAATCGCCCAGAGCGGTCTCCGCATTCTCCAGGGCCTCGCGTATTTCTTCACCCAGACGAATTTCGCTGACGGGGGCATCGGGCGCGCCCCGGGTGCTGGTCGCTACTGGCTGCAGCGAGCCGTCGCCCGCCAATAGCCTGGTGTGATTGATTTCCGCAAGATCGTGGTCTTCGGTGGCCAGCCAGAACACGGGCACGCAATCCGCCCCCAGCTCCGTGGCCTTCTCCGCCAGGCGAATCGCTCCCAGGGCTTTGAAGATGGCGTACAAAGGACCGCCGAACAGCCCCACCTGCTGCCCGGTTACCATGCAGCAGGCCCCAGCCCGCAGCCGCTCCAGGTTCTTCAGGGTCTCAGGCGAGGCTCCCCAGGCCCGGTTTTGCCGCTCCAGAATTGCCGCCACGTTCCGCCGCCGGCCGGATTCATAGCGGATCAACCCCGCCTCCTCTTTGGCCCATTGCGCCAGATCAGGGGAGTGGGGGAAAAATTGCTGGACTTTGGGGTAGTTGTACAGCAGGTCGGTAAACAGCGGGGTGGTGTGCGGAATGAGCGTGAAGGGCAAACACTCCGTGCGCAATAGCGGCTCTCCTGGTAACGGGTTGGGTAAGGACACCATTCTACCGGCTACGCCAGGTCACTATTCTACCGGCCATGAATCAATCAGATGACTTGGATGCCCGGAAGATGCGGAAAAGCAAGCATCAGTTCGTGTGGGACCGGGGCTCTGCCCCGTCTCCACACAACTGCCAGCTACCAACTACTTTTAGGCATCCCAACCACTGCTTTCGCCGACTCCTGACCCCTGACTCCTGACTCCCGGCTTCCGCACCCAACGTAACATCCGCCGCATCTAATCAATTGACTTCCAAACGCTTACGACCTAAATTGGAAGTGGTTCTTTGCACGGCTGCTCACCTCACTATGGGGGCGTCACGGCTTCGACGGGGATGCTTGCGGCCAAGAGGCATGCCGGGGTGCACACACCCGTAATCGCGTGCAAAACTAGAAATGCCACTCCACAAATGGCATACGCTGCTTAATTAATTAAGTAGCCGTCCTCCACCGCTTTGCCTGTGGGCGGTGGAAGGGCGTCGCACAGCAGGCTGGCTGGTTGGGCCAGGCCCGGGCCCCGCCGGCGAGATCATCGGGCTAGCGGCTCGCGTGTCTTGTCGGTTCTGAGCGCGAGCGGCGAATGGTTACCCCAGAGGGCTTTCGGGCCTGATGGGGCCCTCGGAACTCGACTAAGCATGTAGTCTCTTGACCAGTAACATCTGCGGACGCGGGTTCGACTCCCGCCGCCTCCACCAATTTATTTTCAAGTAGTTACCAAGGTAGAGTCTGACAACCTGCTCAATCGTGATGCCCGCAGACGGCGGTGCGGGCTTACCGACTAGCGCGGCCCTCATACTTCGCTTCGATATTGCGCGCCTGCTTTGCTGCTTCCGCGAGCGAGTCATAGCTGGGCAGAAAGCACCAAACGGCGCGGTGTGCGCTTCGGACGGCCCGCTTTCAACGTAGATACCGACCGCGCGCTGAAACTCCGCAAGCAGGGACTTAGCTGGCGCGACATCTCGGCAGAGATGGGGGTGCCGAAAGACACGCTCATAAGGCACTGCGAGGCGCAATGACGAATCCGATCCTCAACCTCAAAGACTCAAGGGTCAATGAGTGTAATGGCGATTTTGCGCCAACCACGAATGAAAGAAAGCAGGCTGGTCTAGAAATGATGTACGAACTAGCCGGTTAATTGTTCCGATTGGCAGGCGAAAGGAACGACGACCTCAATGGCGGTACCGCTCATCGGCTGCGATTTAATGCTAATGCTTCCGTTTACGAGTCGAACTCGCTCCTGCATGCTCGTGAGCCCCAAGCCTTTGCCTTCCATGGCGGCTTCGACCTCAAAACCTTTGCCTGAGTCACGAACAATGAGATGAACTTCGTTTGAGTGCTCCGTTAGTTCCACCTCGATCCGTTTCTCTCCGCTGTACTTGCTGGCATTGTGCAGCGCTTCCTGTAGAACTCGAAAGAGGGCAAGCCCGATGTCCGGAGCTATGGGGTTCCTCACGTCAGTTCTAAGATCGACCTCCATTTTGTGTCGCTCCCCGAACTCTCTACACCAGCCTGTAATACCTTTAACGACGCCGAGATATTCCAATTTTGATGAATGCAGTTCATGAGATAAGGCTTGGACATCGTTGGACAATTCAGCGGTCTGTTGTCGCAGTTCTTGCAGAAGGCTATCGACTTCGGTGGGATTGTCTTGCAGGTGTTGGAGTTCGACTGCCAGCATTGCGAGACGTTGATTGATGTCGTCGTGCATCTCCCGTCCAATTCGCCTGCGCTCTCTCTCTTGCGCTTCAACCAACTTTCTACTCATCATGAACGTGAGTTCTTCAGCCTGCTTGCGCTCACTAATATCGACTGAGATACCGATCACCTGAGTTACTCGGCCATGCTCAACGATAACGTTGACGATGTTGCGCAACCACACAGTGTGACCATCGGCCGCGATCATGCGGTATTCAAAGTCATGATTTCGTTGTTCCTCAATGGCTCTGCCGGTTAAAGCTAGCACCCAGTCCCGATCCTCGGGATGGATGCGACCGATCCAAAGACTCGGATCAGTTACCCAAGCTTCAGCCGGAAAGCCCAGAATTTTTTCCACATGCTTGCTGGTGAAGGTGGTGCGAAAACCGGGCACTGTGGCCCGCCAAACGATGGCACGAGCACTTTCGAGAACCACCGCGTACTCGTCTCGTGTTCTTCTGAGGTCGCTGATGTCACTGTGGCATACGACGACACCTCGCTCCGGTTGGGGCAGCGGATTTGCGCTCAGCTTGAACCAGAAGGTTTCGGTAGGTGAAGGGCACGCGTACTCGGCCTTGAAGTGGGGTGCAAATCCATCGATGACCGCCTGAATACCAGAGAGGATTTGCTCAACTTCAGCACTGGCTCCACGCGAGCGGCAGACTTCAAAGTAGTTGACCCCGACCCCCGTGGATGATGCTGGAGCGCCGTTCCTTTCTGCGAAGCGTGCCCATGCCTGGTTCACATGGGTGATGTTGCCGTTGTTGTCGAGCACTGCTATGTGGGCATCGAGTGCAGAAAGAACGCGCTGCTCGAATTGCGAATACGGCTCGGGTCGCAAACACACCTCCCCGTCGCTAATTTATCGCCAAATTCAGGAAAGTCAATGCGCGAAATGCGCCCATGCGGTCTCTTCTTTCGAGGTAACTGTCGAAATCAGGCCTTTTCACTCATTGACCCCGGTTCGTGAGTAAAAAT
>DASSQB010000376.1:0-8360 GCA_035702725.1 Terriglobales bacterium
ACTGCACCAGCAGGAAGAAACGGTCCTCGGTACTCCCTGGATGGCCCCCGCACAAGAGCCGCTGGCAAACTAGGCGGGACGCAGCAAGGGCAAAGTTCTCAACTCCAATAGTGCGGCGAACCGTCGCAAGCACAGTTCCTCTCCTTGCGGCCGCCGTGCAACAATTAGCCGGTGGGCTCAGAGTCCATTGCGGTGATTGGGGGCGGACCCGCGGGCGCCATGGCCGCGGCGCAACTCGCTGCCGCTGGACGCCAAGTCGTTCTGATTGACGAAAAGCTCGCCTGGGAGAAGCCCTGCGGCGGCGGCCTGACGCACAAGGCTCTGGAGCGCTATCCCTTCCTGGCCGAAGCCGAGGCGGAGCGCAACTGGGTGCTCGGCTGCGAACTGGTCAGCCCCGGTGGCCGCCGCGCCTGGTTCGAACTGGATAAGCAGATTGTCATCTTTTCCCGGCGCGTACTTAACGGCCTGATGCTAGAGCGGGCGCGGGCCACGGGAGCGGAAATTGTTTGTGAGCGCGTGGTCGACATTGTCGGCCAGCCCGGCGCCTGGCGGCTGCGAACACGGCGGGGGGAGATCACAGCAACTTACATTGTCGTGGCGGCGGGCGCGCGCAACCCCCTCCGCTTCTCTGCTCCGCTGGCGCCTGCCGACTTGATGGCTACGGCCGGCTACTACATTCCCGGCACAGGCGACTCCATTCACATTTCATTTCTGCGTGGCGTGGAAGGATACATTTGGATTTTCCCCCGGCGCGACCATTTTTCTGCCGGAATCTGCGGGAAGATGAGTGGAACACCCACCAGCCAGTTACGGCTGATGCTGGAACAGTTTCTCGTCCAACGCGGGCTTGATCCAAAGCAAGGTGAATTCTTTTCCCATGTTCTACCGGCGCCGCGCGCCTCCACACTGCAACGCCGCAACCTGCAGGGAGAAGGCTGGGCGTTGGTGGGTGACGCCGCCGGCCTGGTGGATTCCATCACCGGCGAAGGCCTGTACTATGCTCTGCGCTCGGCTGAGTTGCTGGCCCAAGCGCTCATAGCAGGGACACCTGAAAGGTATGCACAAAACGCGCGCCAGGAACTTCTGCCTGAATTGGAGACCGCGGCCCGCTATGCGCATGCGTTTTACGACGGGAATTTTCTTGGCGGCAGGGTGCTGGATCGCATGGTGCAGTTCACTGCCGCCAGCCGCCGGGTACGTCAGCTGATGTGCGATGTTTTCAGTGGAGCGCAAGGCTATATCGGGCTGCGGCGCCGGGCCTATCGCACGTTTGTGTGTGCCTTGCCCGAGGTCCTGCTGGGATTGCACCGGCTCAACCCAGAACCTGCGGAATGACTACGTTACTCCTTCCCCGGGAATACGATATTTGTGGCGCGGGCGCCCTCGCCCGCGAGCAAGCGAAAACGGAATAGCTGTGAACACAGGGACCGCTGATTCCTTCGGACTTCTGACTACTGCCTCTACGCTGCGTCACGCAGCGCATCCCGTGGATCAACAATCAAATCTTCTATTCGCGATTGGAATGGAGTCAACACCTCGGCGCCGCTCTCGGTGACGGTCACCATGTCGCAGTGGCGGATGCCGCCCCAGCCCTCGATGTAGACCGCAGGCTCCACATTAAACACCATGCCTTGCTGCAGTTGCTCCTCTGATTTCGGGTGAATACGCGGGCGGGCATTGTGAGCGATGGCCGCGAAGCCGATTCCATGACCGGTGGAATGGCTGAACTCTTTATCAAATCCGTGCGCCCCCAGGATGCTGCGCGCCGCGTGATCCACAGCGGAGGCACGCACGCCGGGGCGAATGGCGGCCAGTGCGGCGACGCGGGCTTCAAGAATGGCGCGGTAGATTTTCTCGCGCTGCTCATCCGGCCGGCCCAGCGAGTAGGTGCGCGTAATGTCGGTCCAGTACCCATCGGCATAGGAGTTGCAGTGCACCAGCGCCAGGTCACCGCGCTGAATCTTTCTTGCTCGTGAGAGCGCAAACGCCCCCGCCGCCTTCGCCGAATTCAGCCCAGACATGCAGAAAGCAAATCCGTCAGCGCGTATAACCCCATTCCGCCCGGTGCCGGCACTCAGCCGGCTGCGGAAGAGGGCCGCGGCTTCGGTCTCGCTCAGCCCCGCGCGCAGCCGGGGAGCGCCCCAGGCAAACGCCTTTTCGGCGATGGCACAGGCAGCCCGAATACGATTTACTTCGTTGGGCGTCTTGAGCATGGCCCAGATTGCCAGCAGCGTGTCGGCTCCCACCAGCGCCGCTGAAGGCAAAGCCTCGATCAGAAGCTGCACGATGGAGGCGCCGTACAGGTACATGGCAACGTAGGACGCCGGCTCGCTGGCTGCGCCGTGCTCATAACCAATGCGGGCATGGGTGATGCCCAAGTCATTTGCGCACGACTGCAGAGCCCGAAATGCGGCTTCGCTGGTAGACTGCAGCTTGTCCAGGCGTCCAGGCCGGAAGGTGCGGATCTCATCGGCCCAGCCGGAGCGCGCCAACTCCTCCTCGTCTTCAGGAACAATCAGGCAAATGCGGCCTTCGCTGGTGGCAATGGCAATGCTGGCCCCGATCACCGGCCAGTACCCGGAGAGCAGCAACACGTAGTCGGGAAGTGTGCAGAGAATCGCGTCCAACTGCACCCGCTGTAAGCCGCGGCGGATTCGGTCAACTCGGTCGTGGTCGCGCATAAACCCAGTTGTCAGTCGTCAGTTGTCAGCTCTCAGCAGGGAGTTGCCAGTCCAGCCTCTCACCCGGCCGGCCAGCGGCTTAGTCGAGCGGTTGGCGTATCCTGATTCGCAACTCCACCGTTCGAAACCAGTCATTGCACACAGATGCTTGAGCCAGGTAGCTAGCCAGCAGACAGTGATTCAGCGTCCCCTTGATGTTTACCTGCGCCACAGCACCCACGCGGTAGCAAGGCCCCCCAGAACGGCTCCCGTTACAACGCCGGCCCGCTTCATAGAACGTTTTTGCGCCCGCAGACGCGGCTCTACCAGTTCCTTCTCGGGATACGCGCTGCGCAAGCCGTGAGGGCCATGCCTTTGCGCCAGGGTTAGCACCTCGGCAGTGTGCAGGGCGTGGCGGTCGGTCGCCTGCTCAATCTGCTCCTTGCAACTGAAGCCGTCGCTCATAACAACCGTGGAAAGACCGGCATTGCGCACCGCCGGCAGCAGCACGCGCTCGCCCGCCTTCATGGAAACCTCGTACTTTTCCTTCTCATAGCCGAACGAGCCCGCCATGCCGCAGCAGCCGGATTGCAGTTCTTCAACTTCCAGCTCCATCTTGTTCAGCAGCTCCTTGTCGCAGTCCATGCGCATGATGGACTTGTGATGGCAATGCCCGTGCAGCACCGCTTTCCGCTTCAGCCGGGGTGGCTGGTAGCTCGGCGCTTTCTTCTGCAGGAATTCGGCCAGAGTGAAGGTCTGCTCCATGAGCTTGTGCGCCTGGCGCGAATCGGGCCGTAAGCCGTTTAGCTCGTCGCGAAAAACCGAGCAGCAGCTCGGCTCCAGCACCACCATGGGCGTGCCCCGCTCGATTTCCGGGCTCAGTGCGCGAAAGATGCGGTCGAAGTACGACTGCGCCATATCGAGAAATCCGTAGTCGTAAAGCGGGCGCCCACAACATAACGGCTCCTGCGGCACAATCACCTGGTATCCCGCTGCCTCCAGGACCTCGACCGCGGCCTGTGCGGTTTCCGGCTTGAAATAATTGTTGAAGGTGTCGGCGAACAGGAGCACGCGTTGCCTGCCCTGGTTGCGCGGTTCACGCTTGCGGAACCACGCCTTAAACGTCTCGGGCGCGAAGGCGGGAATTTTTCTTTGCTGGGGCGTGCCCACCGCGAATTTAGCCACATTGCGCAGGACCGGAAGCTGCGTGAACAGGTTGGCGAAGCCGGGCGCGATTGAAGCCAGGCGCGCCCACTTATTGATCCAGCCGAAGGCGTAAGCGTATCGCGGGCGCAACCGGCCCTCCCAGTAGTGGGAGAGGAATTCGGACTTATATGTGGCCATGTCCACGTTCACCGGACACTCGCCTTTACAGCCTTTGCAGGAAAGGCAGAGGTCGAGCGACTCCTTCACACTTTCGTCGCGCCAACCGTTCTGGATCACATCGCCCTGCAGCATCTCCCACAGATGATGGGCTCGCCCGCGCGTGGTGTGCTCCTCCTCGCGCGTCACCATAAAGCTGGGGCACATGGTGCTGTCGTTGGCGCTCGCGCCCGTGCGCCGGCATTTTCCGATGCCTACGCAGCGCAGCGTCGCATGCGCGAAACTTCCGCCGTCCTCCGGGTACTTAAAATGTGTTGCCGGCTCCCACGGCCGGTAGTCGGCGCCCAGCCGCAGGTTCTCATCAATGCGATAAGGATCCACCACCTTGCCCGGATTCATCTTCCAGTCCGGGTCCCAGATGGATTTGAACTCACGAAAAGCCTCGACCAGTTCCGGACCAAACATCTTTTCCAGGAATTCGGCGCGCGATTGGCCGTCTCCGTGTTCGCCGGAAAGCGAGCCGCCGTACTTGACCACCAGGTCGGTGGCTTCTTCCAAGAAGGCGCGCCAGTGCTTGATGCCCTCGGCGGTGTACAGATCAAAGTCCACGCGGCAGTGAATGCAACCCTGACCGAAGTGGCCGTAAAGCGAAGGATTGTAGCCGTACTTGTCGTAGAGCTGCCGCAGCTCGCGCAGGTAACTGCCGACTTTCTCCGGCGCCACTGCGGAATCTTCCCAGCCGGGCCACGAATCACGCTCGCCGGGAACGAACGCCGTGGCCCCCAGGCCGGACTCGCGAATCTGCCAGATGTTGTGCTGCTCCTGCTTATCAATGAACAGTTTCATGCTGGGTGGATTGGAACGCTTCTTCAACTCGTCCATCAGCCGATGCGCCTGCTCGATCGCCTCCTGCTGCGTGTCGTAGCCGATTTCCACCATCAGCCAGCCCTTGCCTTCGGGCAGCATCGGCAAATACTTGCGGTGCGGGCCGCCTTTTTTGCGCACATTCTCCATTAGCCGGTCATCGAGTCCTTCGAGCGCGATCGGCGCATACTTCAGCACCTCGGGAATGTCGTCGCCGGCCTGGTACACGTCGGGATAACCCAGCAGCAGCACGACGCGCTCAGGATGATTCCAGATGAGCTTGACCTTGGCTTCCAGGATGGTGATGCAGGTGCTCTCCGTTCCCACCAAGGCGCGTGCCAGGTTAATGCGCCCGTGTTCGTCGGGAATAAGCTGATCGAGGTTATAGCCGGAGACACGGCGAATGATTTTGGGAAATTTCTTTTCGACTAGCTCCTGGTAGCGTTGGCGCAGTGACATCAGCTTGGCAAAGATCTCGCCCACTCGGCCGGGCTGGCGCATCCGCTCCTGCCACTCCGCCTCAGTGAGCCAGCCGGCGGTCATGCGGGTTCCGTCGTAAAGCAGAATGTCCAGTTCTTCAGTGTTGTTGACCGCCGGACCGTTCATCTGCGCGTGCGCGCCGCAAGAGTTGTTGCCCAGCATGCCGCCAAACACGCACCGGCTATGCGTGGCGGGTTGAGGACCCCAGGTCAGCTTGTGCGGACGGGCGGCCTTGACCAGGTCGTCACAAATCGTGCCCGGCTCGACGCGAGCGTACTCCTCAGTCGGGTTAAGTTCGAGAATGCGATTCAGGTACTTTGAAAAATCAATAACAACTCCCACATTGCAGCACTGCCCGGCGAGGCTGGTGCCGCCGCCGCGGGAGAGCACAGGCGCCCGAAACTTGCGGCAGGCTGCCATGGCCCGAGCCACATCTTCCACGCTCCTGGGAATAACCACGCCGATTGGCACCTGCCGGTAATTGGAGGCGTCCACGGCGTACATGCCCCGCGTGCCTGCATCAAAGCGCACCTCGCCTTCCATATTCCGGCGCAGCTCTGCCTCCAGCCCCGGCACATCCACCATGCCGGCCGAGCGCCAGTTCTGCGGGCGTATCTCGATCGGCTTTCTGAGTTCCTCTTCTGAAACTACGGGCATACGACTGGCTGACATCTCATCTCCTATGCGACAAAACGTTGCGCGTCCGCCTTCTTGAGCTCCAGGCCCAGGCCAGGGCGCGAAAGATCAGGGCGCAGCTCGCCTTCCACGAGCTGCGGCAGCCCATCAAAGAACATGCGCTCAATGCGCACGTGATCGTGAAAATACTCCAGGTTCTTGAACGGAGTCACGGCGCAGCATGCGTGCGCGTGCAGAGCGGGCGCGGTATGAGCTGAGAGCGGCACATTGTGAGCCTGGCAGAGCGCCGCCACCTGCAGGAAGCCGGTGACCCCGCCGCAACGGGTGATGTCCGCCTGCAGCACATCCACGGCGCCTGCTTCCAGCATGCGGCGGAAATAAAAAATGTCATAGCCGTACTCACCGGCTGCAATCTCGATCATTGCCGGAGCCCGGTCGCGGATCAGCCGCAGACCCTCCAGGTCATCGGAGGAAACTGGCTCCTCAAACCAGAACACGCCGAACTGTGCGAAAGCCTCCGCCTGGTAGAGTGCCTGCTTGCGGCTATAGGCCCCATTGGCGTCAACGAACAACTCTGCCTCGTGCCCGATGGCTTCCCGCGCTACGCGTACTCTTTCACTGTCCCGCCTGGGCTCGCGGCCAATTTTCATCTTCACCGCCCGGATACCCTGCTCCACCCAGCCTACGAGCTGCTCCCCAAGCTGTTTATCGGAATACGATGTGAATCCACCGCTGCCGTAAACCTGGGCTCCTGGGCGAACCTGGCTCAACAGAGTCGCGAGCGGCATGCCAAGCAAGCGTGCCTTCAGGTCCCACAGGGCGCAGTCCACGGCTGAAATGGCGGCGGAACAGATTCCCGGCCGCCCCAGGTTGCGAATCCGCCTCCACATCGCCATGTAGGTAGCAGTCACCGCCATGGGATCACTTCCCTTCACCTCTGCAGAAAGCACATTGTGGATGAGCTTGGCTGCCGAAGTGTCAGCGTAGGTGTAACCCAGGCCCCGATGCCCGCCGGCTTGAACTTCCACCAGCACCATCGTCGTCTTGTCCCATTTCAGGGTTCCGTCCGACTCGGGTGAGTCGGTAGGCACCGTGAAAACGGACACATCGAGTCGTTCGACGGGCGGGCTGGCGGAGAAAGCGGGCATGCGGGTTTGGCCGCCGCGAGAATGCCGGTTCGCTAACAGCCTATCTCGTACAGATGTCATTCGCCGGCGAGGGGGTTAGCTTGCTGCAGCACACAATTCGGTCGTGGCACGATGCATATGTAGCACCAGCATCTCGCGGCTAGAGTGGGTATCTAGCTCGCGCCACTCCGCTTTCAGCCGCAGCTCTGCTTATTGGTCTTTTTCGGCAAACAGCACGTCGGTAGCCGCGCATCGTACAAAAAGCCTGTGGCCAACGCCACCCATCTATACGTTCTCAGAAAATAAGGAGTTTCTTCTCATGACCGCGTCAGATGTGCTCGTCGAGTGCTTGATTGACTGGGGAGTTGAAGTAGTGTTTGGGCTGCCGGGTGACGGCATTAACGGCATAATGGAAGCCCTGCGCACGCACCAGGACAAAATCCGCTTCCTGCAGGTGCGCCACGAGGAAACCGCCGCGTTCATGGCCTGCGGTTATGCCAAGTATACGGGCAGGCTGGGCGTCTGCCTGGCCACGTCCGGCCCGGGTGCCATTCACCTGCTTAACGGCCTATATGACGCGCGCCTCGACGGCCAGCCTGTGCTCGCCATTACCGGCATGCAGTATCACGATCTGATCGGCACCTTCACCCAGCAGGATGTGGAAACCGACAAGCTCTTCATGGACGTCTGCGTCTACAACCAGCGCATCATGGGGCCAACCCACGTGCAGAACGTGATGGACCTGGCCTGCCGCACCGCGCTCGCCTACCGCGGCGTATCACATGTCACTATCCCTGTGGATTTCCAGGAAGAGAAAGTACACAGCTCGGACCGCTCCAAGCGCAACCTCGCCAACTTCACCAACTCAGTGCGCACGCGCAGCTACGAACTGCCCGCCGAAAGCGAACTGCACCGTGCGGCCGACATCCTGAACCGCGGCAAGAAGGTCGCCATCCTTGCCGGACGGGGAGCCCTCGGTGCCGGCGACCTGCTGGAACAAATCGCCGAACTGCTGGCCGCGCCCATCGCTAAGCCCCTCCTCGGCAAGTCCGTGGTTCCCGATGACAGCCCCTATACCACGGGCCCGGTTGGCTTGTTGGGCACGGCCCCGTCACAGGAGGTCCTAGAGGACTGCGACACGCTGCTCATGGTGGGCACTTCTTTCCCCTACCTCGAGTTCATGCCCAAGCCCGGTCAGGCCAAGGGCGTACAGATTGACATTGACCCAAAACGCATCTCCCTGCGCTACCCGGTGGACGTCGGTCTGGTG
>DASSQB010000377.1:0-8746 GCA_035702725.1 Terriglobales bacterium
AAATCACGCAATGAGTTAATGGGATTAGGAGGGTAAGAGGTGTGGAACCGCGCTCCACCGCCGGCCATTATCGCTGGATCATCTGCGCGCTGTTATTTTTCGCCACCACCATCAACTACATGGACCGGCAGGTGATCGGGATTCTTGCGCCCTACCTGCAACACATCATCGGCTGGAACGATATTCAGTACGGCTACATAGTAACCGCGTTTCAGGCCGCGTACGCGCTGGGCCTGCTGGTGGTGGGCAGACTCATTGATCGGGTCGGCACTCGCATTGGCTATGCGCTCTCCATCGCGGTGTGGAGTGTTGCCGCGATGGGGCACGCGCTAGCGAATTCGGTTAGCGGATTTGTTGCGGCCAGGTTCATGCTGGGCCTGGGCGAATCGGGCAACTTTCCGGCTGGGATCAAGACCGTGGCGGAGTGGTTTCCCCGCAAGGAACGGGCGTTGGCCACCGGCCTGTTCAACGCCGGCTCCAATGTGGGCGCGGTGCTGGCGCCGCTGGCTGTGCCCTGGATCTACATTCACCTGGGCTGGCGCTGGGCGTTTGTGTTTACCGGTATCTTCAGCGCAGCCTGGCTAGCCGCGTGGCTCACGACCTACCGGCGCCCACACGAGCACCCCCGCCTCTCCGCGGGTGAGTTGGCCTACATACAGAGCGATGCTGGAGAGCCTGCGGGAAAACTCTCCTGGGCGTCACTGCTGCCGCACCGGCAAACCTGGGGATTCGCGGCAGCCAAATTCCTGACTGACCCCATCTGGTGGTTCTATCTTTTCTGGGTTCCTTCGTTCCTGCACAGCAAGCATGGACTTACGCTCACACAACTGAGCGGACCGCTGGTTGTGATTTACATCATGGCGGATGGCGGTAGCATCGCCGGCGGGTGGCTCTCGTCTCGACTCTTGAAACGAGGCTGGAGCCTCAACCGCGCACGGAAGACGGCCATGGCAATCTGCGCGCTGGCGGTGGTGCCCATCATCTCCGTTTCGCGTGTGGTTCAGTTGTGGCCGGCGGTTCTGCTGATTGGCCTGGCTGCGGCAGCCCACCAGGGCTGGTCGTGCAACCTTTTTACGCTCGCTTCGGAC
This sequence comes from Terriglobales bacterium, assembly GCA_035702725.1. Taxonomy (GTDB): domain Bacteria; phylum Acidobacteriota; class Terriglobia; order Terriglobales; family Acidobacteriaceae; genus JAICWP01. The sequence continues at coordinate 1,089 of DASSQB010000377.1, forward strand.
ATGTTCCCTAAGCGCGCGGTTGCGTCGGTGGTGGGTCTGGGAGGATTTGCAGGCGCAGTGGGCGGAATGCTCATCGCTGACGCTGTTGGGCACATCTTGCAGTGGACGCACAGCTACGTTGTGCCTTTTCTGATTGCAGGAAGCGCTTACCTGGTTGCGCTGCTGGTGCTGCACCTGCTGGCGCCGCAGCTGCAGCCGGTGAATATCGCTTCTGCCGAGGAGTGAAGCGCGAGCCGGGCTCTAGGGTTCAAGCTGTGCGCTCAGAGGGAAACACCCCGCTTCCAGGGGATGAAATCGTCCTGCGAAAGGCCCTCTGCCTTGGTCGTTTTCTCGCCGCTCGCGATGGAGATAACAAATTCGAGAATCTCTTCGCCCATTTCCTGAATGGTGTTCTCTCCGGTAATAATGCCGCCGGTATCCACGTCAATAATGTCGGCCATTTTTTCGGCTAGCGCTGAATTGGTGGAAATTTTTACGACCGGGGAAATGGGATTGCCGGTTGGCGTGCCAAGACCGGTGGTGAAAAGAACGATATTTGCTCCTGCGCCGACCTGGGCGGTGACGCACTCGACATCGTTGCCCGGCGTGCGCAACAGGTTCAGCCCGGGGGTGCTGGAGTATTCGGGATAGTCGAGCGCGGCAGTGACGGGGGAAGAGCCGCCTTTCTTCTCCGCTCCAGCCGACTTCATGGCATCGGAGAGCAGGCCATCGCGGATGTTGCCGGGCGATGGGTTCATCTGGAAGCCGGCACGCACCGCCTTGGCACGCGCTGCATAGTCGCGCATCAGTTCCATGTAGCGGCGGGCCACGTCCTTGCTAGCGGAACGATTGATAAGGTCCTGCTCTACCCCAGACAATTCCGGAAACTCCGAAAGAATGCTGCGGCCTCCCAGAGCGGCCAGGAGATCGGACGTATACCCGATGGCGGGATTGGCGGAGATGCCGGAAAAGCCATCGGAACCGCCGCATTTCAAGCCAATGCAGAGCTGCGAAAGCGGCGCCGGTTCCCGCGCGCACTTGTTGGCCTCGATTAAGCCGAGAAAAGTCTCGCGAATGGCTTGCGACATGATGGCTGTTTCCGTGCCGCTTTTCTGCTGTTCCAGTTCGACCAAGGGCTTGCTGAAATTCGAATCGCGCTTGCGGAGTTCGGCGCGAAGCATCCCGAGTTGGGCGTGCTGGCAGCCCAGGCTCAAGATAGTGGCCCCTGCAACATTCGGATGGTGGAGATAGCCGGCTATCAGGCCACAAAGGTTCTGGGAATCCTCGTGCGTGCCCCCGCAACCACCTTCGTGGAGCAGAAACTTGATGCCATCCAGGTTCTCAAATACGCGTGGCTGTGGGGAGCGGGTCTTGTCGCCGCGTGGACCGCTGCGGCGGATTTCGTCGAACTTGTTTTCCTGGTAAAGCTGGGCGAGCTCGGCAACCTGGTCGCGGTAGAAGTGAGGAACGGAATAGCCGAGCGCGTCTTCGAAGGCGCTCTTGAGCACCCCCACATTGCGGTTTTCGCAAAACACCAGCGGCACGACCAGCCAGTAGTTTCGCGTGCCCACCTGGCCGTCAGCGCGGTGGTATCCCAGGAAGGTGCGATTGTGCCAGCGCGAAACGTCGGGCGCCTGCCACTGATATTCGTGCTCCTGTTCGTGGAAGTCAGTGGCGGCGTGCTGCAGGTTGCGGGTAGTCAGCACTTCGCCGCGGCGGATGGGGTGCGACGCCTTGCCCACCATTACGCCATACATGATTACTTCCTCGCCGGGAGCAAAATCGCGCAATGCAAACTTCTGCTTGGCGGGAACCGGGGTTACAAGCTGATATGAGGCGCCGCCAAATTCGACCTGCTCACCGGCCTGCAGGTCGGTGAGGGCGACAAGAACGTTGTCGCCTGGCTCCAACTGCAAAACTCGGGCTCGGGCTGCGATTCCAGGCACGGCTCCCCCTCTGTGGATTGCCATATTATGCGCTAAAAGCGGTTTGCGCTGTTCCGCTGGACAGCCCTGGCTGTGCCACATTGACGTGCGCCACTGCGCAAGCTAACATCCGCCGCCAGCGGGGCCATATGCTAGGGACTTCGGTTTCCCATTACCGGGTGCTGGAGAAGTTGGGCCGGGGAGGCATGGGCGTGGTGTACAAGGCCGAGGACGTCCGGCTCGGCCGCATGGTCGCCCTCAAATTCCTGCCCGACGATTTCATTCTGGATAGCAGCACGCTGGAGAGGTTCCGGCGTGAGGCTCGCTGCGCCTCTGCGTTAAACCACCCAAATATCTGCACTATCTATGAGGTTGATGAGGTGGACGGGAAGCCGTTCATCGTAATGGAACTGCTGCGTGGGGCCAGTTTGTCCCACCGAATCGCGGGCAGGCCCTTGCCCCTCCGCGAGGTGTTCGAGCTTGGAATTGAGCTGGCCGATGCCCTGGATGCCGCCCACGCGCAGGGGATGTTGCACCGCGACATCAAGCCAGGAAACATTTTCGTTACCGAACGCGGGCAGGCAAAGCTGCTGGATTTCGGCCTGGCTAAAGTGCTGTCGGAGAACGCGTCCAGCAGCAGTGCAGCCACGTTAAGTCGCGCGGAAATTGCGCCCGCCCCGCTCACCAGCAGCGGAATGACGGTGGGCACCATCGCTTACATGTCCCCCGAGCAGGCGCGCGGCGAGGAACTGGACGCGCGCTCTGATTTGTTCTCCCTGGGCGTAGTGCTCTACGAAATGGCCACTGGCAAGCAGGCATTCGCGGCCAGCAGCGCCGCCCTGATATTTGACGGCATTCTGCACAAGGACCCCGCGCCCACAGTGCAGCTGAATCCCGAACTGCCCGCGGAACTGGATCGCATCATCCGCAAAGCCATGGCGAAGAAGCGCGAGGACCGCTACGCGTCGGCACAGGAGCTGCTCGCAGATCTGAAGCGGCTGCAGCTGCAGATCAGTTCGGGGACGCGAATTGCAATTCCCATGTCGCAGGCAATCCGCCGCCCGGGAGTGATACTGGCTCTCGGCGTGCTTGTGCTTGCCTGCGTGCTCGGGGCGGCCTGGTGGTACAGGCACAATTCCACGGCCCGATGGGCCCGGCGGGAGGCCATCCCGCAGATCAGGCAATTGGTGGACAAGGGGCAGTACTTTGCCGCATATCGGCTGGCGCAGCGGGCGGAGCCCTACGCGCCCGACGATCCAACCCTTGCTCGTTTACGCCTGAATTACTCCCGACCACTGGCGGTGGAGACCGAGCCGGCGGGCGCGGATGTATTCGTAAAAGAGTATGCGGATGTGAAGGGAGAGTGGCTGTACCTGGGGAAGTCTCCCTTGCGCCTGCACCTTCCGACCGCCAACTATCGTTGGAAGGTGGAGAAGGCCGGGTTCCAGACCATCGAGAGCGCAGCAACACAGCGGCGCGGAAAAATCAGCTTCGTGCTGCAGCCGAGCAGCACGCCAGCCGACGCGGTTTTGGTTGCGAGCGGCAGCATACAGATGGGGAGCGGCCCGGCGCTCGAGGTGCCCGCATTTTTCATCGGCAAGTATGAAGTGACCAACCGCGAATTCCAGAAGTTCGTGCAGGCCGGCGGATATAGCAAACCGGAGTATTGGACGGATAAATTCCTGGCGGACGGACACGAACGTTCGTGGAAAGAAGCCATGATTCGCTTCCGCGACGCCACGGGACGAGCGGGGCCGGCGACGTGGGAAATGGGCGAGTATCCCAAGGGGCAAGGCGATTACCCAGTCGGCGGCGTCAGTTGGTACGAAGCGGCGGCATATGCCAGGTTCGTCGGCAAACGGCTGCCCACTATTTACGAATGGAGGCTGGCGGCAGGGGCCGACATTTTTTCTGACATTCTGAACCTCAGCAACTTCGGCACCAAGGGGGCGGCAACAGTCGGCACGTACGCCGGCGTTGGTCCCTATGGCACCTATGACATGGCGGGCAATGTGAAGGAATGGTGCTGGAATGCCAACGGAACGGCACGCTACATCCTGGGCGGAGCCTGGAACGATGCCGTTTACATGTTCATGGATGACGATGCCCATCCGCCAATGGAACGCCTGCCTACGTATGGCTTCCGCCTGGTGCAGTCGCAAAACCCAGCATCTTTTCCGCAAAGCCTGCTGCGACCGGTTGCGGCGACACAAGCGCGCGATTACAGCAAGGAGAAGCCAGTTCCAGATGCCATTTTTGCCGCCTACAAGGATTTCTACAGATATGACCGCAAGCCTTTGAACGCCAAGGTGGAAGCGACGGAAGAGTCCAGTGAGGGCTGGCGCAAAGAGACCATCAGCTTCGACGCAGCCTATGGGCAGGAACGGATGACGGCTTACCTGTTTCTACCTAAGAACGTGTCCCAGCCTTATCAGACAGTCGTTTTCTTCCCGCACAGCGGCATGTTTGTGCCTGGTTCCAGCCGCAACCCGGAGCTGCAGTTTATAGACTTCATTATCAAGAGCGGGCGAGCCGTGATGTTTCCCGTTTACAAGGGAATGTACGAACGCTTTGTTCCCGCGAGCACGGAAAGAAATACCAGTGGCGAAAGGGACTTGGAAGTTGAGGAGTATAAAGATCTTGCCCGCTCCGTGGATTACATAGAAACGCGCGCCGACCTGGATCGTCAGAAGCTTGCCTATTATGGCGTGAGCCACGGAGCGCGGCTGGGACCGGTGATGCTGGCGCTGGAAACCCGTTTTCGAGCTGCGGTGCTGGTGGGGGGCGGCTTCAGCCCGGAAGAGCAGTTGCCCGAAATCCGTGAGATTAATTTCGCGCCCCACGTGAAAATGCCCGTCCTGATAGTTGATGGCCGCTACGATTTTGAGTTTCCGGTTGAGACCTTCCAAAAACCCATGGTCCGCTGGCTGGGTACGCCGGAAGCCGACAAGCGCTACGTTCTGTTCGACACCGGGCACGTGCCGCCGCGCAACGGCATTATTCGTGAGACGCTGGACTGGCTGGATCACTACCTGGGACCCGTTCACTGACTGAGAAACTCTCGGCGGCGTGCGTCATTCTCCGGATACCAACTTGACGCCCAGAGTAGCCAGCTCGATATCCTCGTCTGAGGAGAGACCACTCACGGCGACTGCGCCTACCACCTCGCCGTCGCGCCACACAGGAATGCCGCCGCCCCAGCCCACAAACCTGGGATCGCCATAATAGGCGATGTCAAAACCCTTTTCGGGATGGCGCGCTTTCTCCCCGATGTCCTTAGTGGGTTTGCGTTCGCGGGCGGCAGTCCAGGCTTTATTGGCGGCGATACGGACAGAAGAGACGGGGGCGCCATCCATGCGGGCGAAGGCGATCAGTTCTCCGTAGGAGTCAGCGACCGCGATAACGGCGGCCTTTTTCATCTGCAATGCTCGTTCCACTATTGTGGCAATAATCTTTTGGGCCTCAGCGTATTCGATGGTGTGAAAGGTTTTCACCGGATTTCACCCGCGGAATTATAGCGTTCGGGCTACCTGGGCCCATTCGCTTGACCAGTGCTGTTCTGCAGCTTGGTGAACTCCTGCATTTCGCGCTCAGCTTGAGCCACCTTGCCCTGCTTGCGATAAAGGCCGGCCAATTCGAAATGGGCCTGGGCGGCGATGGAGCTTTCCTTCTCGATGGAAATCACTTGAAGCCAGGCCTTCTCCGCGCTGGCTTGGTCGCCGGTGAGCGAAGCCGCTTTGCCCAGCGCGTAGAGGGTTTCCGGCATTTCCGGCTTCAGATGGTCGGCCCGTTCCAGTGCGGTCCGCGCCTCCGGTGCCTTTCCCTGCTGCAACAAGGCATCGCCCAGGCGGTACGAAGCCTCTGCATTGCCGGGCTGGAGCCGGGTTTCGGCGCGAAATTCCTGTTCCGCCTTTTCCCATTGCGAAGCCCCGGCATACACCAGGCCGAGTTCAAGATGAAGATGAGGCGTATCCGGCCTGAGCCGAAGAGCTTCTTTGTACTCCTTCTCCGCCTGGGGCATCTGGCGGAGTACGTAATAGTTCTCCGCCAGCGCCTGGTGAGCCCGGGCAGAGTCAGGATACGCCCCTAACAGCGTGTCTATGGATTGTTTCGAGAGCAATCCGCTGGCGCGGCCCAGGTAGTAGAGCAGGTCAGGGTCATTGGGTTGTTTCGCCAGCGCTGCCTGCAGATTCTTGACGGCCTCCGGCAGTTCTCCGGTTTCAATCTGCGCAATACCGAGCGCCCCCTGTTCCTTGACTTTCTGCAAATGCGGTATGGCCTGGGAGGCATAGCCCTGCGCGAGCAACGCATAGCCCAGCAGCAGGTGCGCTGGGGCGAGGTTCGGATCCAGCTGCAGGGCATGCTTCAAGGCAGGGACGGCATTGGCGTAATCATGGCTCTCCATGTAGGCCTGGCCCAGGTTGACAAAGCCGGCGGGCAATGCGGGGTCGAGTTCGGTTACTTTGCGGAACTCGGCAATGGCGACGGCAACATTTCTCTGCTTGTCGGCTGCGATACCCGCCTGCAAATGCTGCAGAGCCTCAGGGGAGGGCGATTGTGAGGCCAGCCACAAGCACAGAGCCAAGTGGATCATGGGTGCTCCGGTTCACGCACTTCCAGGAACTGATCGGCGTGAACATTACTCAACTTCTGGTGTGCGCCCGAGGGCCAGGCAATCTCCACGGTTGCGCTGGTGGCCGAACCGAGTCCGAAATGGAGTCGCTTGTCGTTGGCCGACAAGTAGCTTCCGGCGGAGGTGGCGAATCGGGTCTGCCCATTCACCTGCACGCGAGCGCCGTAGCCGTCGCGATTGCTGCGCGTTCCTCGCAGGGTAATGGTCAGCCAGTGCTGCTTGCCGCCGCGGTTGAAGAACACCTGGGGATGTTCGCCAAGCACAGTGACCACAGCGTCCACCCAGCCATCGTTGTTCAGATCTCCGAAAGCTGCCCCGCGAGCCGCCAGCGGCAGCGTAGTGCCGGAATCCACCGGTTCAAATCGGCCATTGTGATTCAGAGCCAGCAGGGGAGTCTCCCGGTAATGCAGGGAGGGGTCAATCTGTTCCACGTTGTCCAAAACATGGCTCTGAGCAACAAACAGGTCCTTCCAGCCGTCGTTGTTGAAGTCTTCGAGGCCGACTCCCCAGCCGGAAGTCCCCGAAGTCAAGGCGCCCAGGCCAGTGGCCAGACTGGCGTAACTGAACAAGCCACCACCCTCGTTGTGATACACGCCATAGATCTCGCGGGGCAATTCGGTCACGATGATGTCCGGGCGGCCATCGTTATCGTAATCCTGAAACACGGCGCCCATCCCCGACAAGCGCCGCCCGCCTTCCGAAAGGCCGGCGCCCGACTGCAGCGCACTCTCGGTGAACGTTCCGTTGCCGTTGTTGTGAAAAAGAAACTGCTGCATGCCGTCGTTGGCCACGAAAATGTCGGTGAACCCGTCGCCGTCGTAGTCGGCGAATGCCACACCCAGGCCGCGCCCCTTTTTGGCGGCAATGCCGGAGCGCTGGCTGATGTCCTCGAAGGTGCCGTCACCGCGATTATGGTAGAGAATGCTGGTGGTGGCGGGGAACTCTTCCGGCGGGCAATACGTTTTCCACTCGCCGCCGCAGATCTTGCTGTGCCTGGTGTCCCATTCCATGTAGCGGGTGACAAACAGGTCCAGCTTGCCGTCGTTGTCGTAGTCGAGAAAGCCCGCGGAAGTTGACCATCCGCCGGCGGCCACGCCCGCCTTGGCGGTGACGTCGGTGAA
>DASSQB010000378.1:0-3750 GCA_035702725.1 Terriglobales bacterium
GCGGTGTATTCCGAGGTGGACCGGGCGTCACTGCACGTGCGCCACGCCGACGAGGCCTACTTCATCGGTCCGGCTGCGGCGACCGAGTCCTATCTCAATATCGAAAAGATTCTGGATGTGGCGCAGCGCAGCGGCGCCGACGCCATCCATCCTGGCTACGGCTTTCTTTCTGAAAACCCGCGCTTTGCCCGGGCGTGCCGCGAGGCGGGCGTGAAGTTCATCGGCCCCACGGCGGAGGCCATGGAACTGCTGGGCTCGAAAACCCGCGCCCGGCAGGCCATGGAGCGTGCTGGCGTGCCCCTGGTGCCGGGCTCAGCCCGCGGGCTGGAGTTTGCCGAAGCGCAGCGCGTGGCCGGGGAAGTCGGCTATCCCATCATGCTGAAGGCGGCGGCGGGCGGCGGTGGCAAGGGCATGCGGGCGGTGCGGTCGGCGGAGGAGCTGCGCTCCGCCTTTGAGGCTGCCCGCAGTGAGGCGGAGCGTGCCTTCGGCGATGGCGAGGTTTATATCGAAAAGCTGATCGAGAACCCGCGCCACATCGAAATGCAGGTGCTGGGGGACGAGCACGGGCACATCGTGTGGCTGGGGGAGCGCGAGTGCTCGGTGCAGCGGCGGCACCAGAAGGTGCTGGAGGAATCGCCCTCGCCAATTGTGGATACGGATATGCGGCGGCGCATGGGCGAGGCCGCGGTCAAGGTGGCGGATACCGGCGGCTACACCAACGCAGGCACGGTGGAGTTCCTGGTGGATGAGCAGAGGAATTTTTATTTCCTGGAAGTGAACACGCGGTTGCAGGTGGAGCATCCGGTGACGGAGATGGTGACGGGGTTAGACCTGGTTCACCTGCAGATTCAGATTGCCGCAGGCGAGCCGCTGCCCTTCCGCCAGGAGGACGTGCAACTGCGCGGGCACGCCATGGAGTGCCGCATCTACGCCGAGGATCCGGACAACAATTTTTTCCCCAGCCCGGGAAAGATCACGCTGCTGCTGGTGCCGGCAGGGCCGGGCATCCGCCGCGACAGCGGCATGTACGAGGGCTGGAGCGTGCCGCTGGATTACGATCCGCTGCTGGCCAAACTGATCGGCTATGGCAGCGACCGCAAGCAGACCATCATGCGCCTGCGCCGCGCCCTGCACGAATACTTCGTAGGCGGCATCAAGACCAACATTTCGCTGTTCCGCCGCATTCTGGAGAATCCTGAGTTCATGGCCGGCAAGCTCGACACTGGTTTCCTGGACCGGCTGCTGGCCAATCCGGAAACTGACCCGGTAAAGAAGGAGCATCCGGAGATTGCCGCCGTTGCCGCGGGGGTGTTTGCGGTTCTGGAACAGGGGCCGGCCACGCGGAATGGCGCATCGAGCGGAAGCGCGACGGCGCAATCGAAAGCTGGAGCCAGCGGCTGGAAGCAGGCAGGGCGAGTGGAGGCGCTGCAGTAATTTGCTGAGGGCTGAAAGCTGAGGGCCGACAGCTGGCTATCTATGATGTACGACGTCAACATTGACGGCACCGACTACCGGCTGGAACTGGCGCGGGAAGGGCGTGGCTGGAAGTGCCGGTTGAATGGCCGGGAAGTGGCGCTGGATGCAGTGTTGACGAGGGCCAACGTGCTGTCGGTAGTGATTGACGGCACGGCTTACGAAGTGAAGCGCGAGTTGACGCCGGTGGACCTGCACTTCTGGGTAGGGAGCGCGCGCTACGCTGCCGAGGTGCGCGACCCGCGGTCGTTGCGCAGCCGCCGCCAGACGGCCAGCGGCGCGCACGGCCTGGCGAAGCTGGTGGCGCCCATGCCCGGGAAAGTGGTGCGCCTGCTGGTGACGGAAAAATCGGAGGTGCAGGCGGGGCAGGGGGTGCTCGTGGTCGAAGCCATGAAGATGCAGAACGAGCTGAAGTCGCCTAAGAAGGGCGTGGTGCAACGGATTCTGGCCTCGCCCGGCGCGGCGGTGAATGCGGGGGATGTGCTGGCCATCGTGGAGTAGCACTTAACTGACAACTGCCCACTACTTTCCCGACTGGCTCAGGATCTGCTCGGCGTAGTAATTCTCCACTTTGGCCTGGTCGCGAATCTCCTCGTAAAACGCGGCCTTCAGCAGCTGTTCGCGGCGGTCGCGCAACTGCTCGCGGATAGCCTGCTGCACGCGCGGGTCATTGAGGTCGCGCTGCCCGGCCGGTTCTTTGGCAATCAACCTGACGATGCGATAACCGAAGAGCTGGCGCGAGGCAGGGTTCACCACGGGAATGATGCTGCTGTACTGGCCCGGCTTAAGCTTGCTGATGGCGTCGCGAGTGGCGGGATCGGTGCCCTTGAGCGAAGATTCCGGAGTAAAGCCCAGGTCGCCGCCATTGCCCGCCGTTTCCGGGTCCTCGGAATACTGCATTGCCAGGGTGGCGAAGTCCTCGCCGCTATCCAGGCGGTTCACCAGCATCTGAATTTTCTTGCGGGCCTCGGCATCGTTGCGCGCCTTGTCGTTTTTCAGGTTGTGCACCTGGGGGTTGGGCGCGACGGTGACCAGGATGTGGGCCAAGTGATACTGGGGCTCGATGAGGTTGAATTCCGACTTGTGCGCGTTGTAGTAATTGGTGATGTCCAGGTCGGTGATGTTGATTTTGGAAGTGATCTCACGGTTGAGCACCTTGTCCACGGTGAGGCTGCGACGCAGGTCGCGCTTGAAGTCGTCCAGCGTGATTTTCTTATCCTGCAGGCGTTTGTTGAACTCCTCCTGAGTGTAAGGAGCCTTGATTTCGTTCAAGCGGCGGTTGACTTCCTCGTCGGTGGCCAGCAGGCCCAGCTTTTCCGCGCGCTGCATGAGGATTTCGTCGTCAATGAGCTGGCGCAGGATGCTGAGGCGCAAGCTGGTGGCCTGTTCGCCGCCCGGCGCCTGGGGCGTGCCCGCAGTTTGGTTGTCAAAATACTTCTGCACTTCGGCGCGGGTAATCTCACGGCCGTTGACCCGGGCCATCACGTCGGGCCCGGCGCCGCTCTTCTGGCAGGCGGAAAAGGCGAGCAGACCGGCAGCGATCAGAATCGCGGTCAACAGCGTGCGGGCTAACGGTAAGTTGGTCTTCAAATTTCCTCCACGATCCACGGGACCAAGCTGAGCCCTACTGCCGGCCCAGACTGATGGTCCGACCTGCCTGCTGCGGAACAGAACGGCTGGAATGGTCCCAACTGGTGGAATGATGCCCTATCTCCCCGGGTGATTCGTGGCCGGCGCCGGTTTAGGCTGGGCTGCCGGAGCCGGCTGGGGCGGAGGCTGCACGCCCGCATCCTGCAGGGCGCGATCAATGGTTGCCCGCAGCTCCGGCGGCGGCACCGCGCCATCCAGCTTCTGGCCGTTGATGAACATAGTGGGCGTGGCATTCACGCCCAGTTGGTCGGCTTCGTGCATGGAGGCCCGCACCGTGTCCGTGTTCTGCGCTTTCACGCATGCCTGCAGCTTGCCCTGGTCAAGTTTGTACTTCTGGCCCTGCTGATCGACAACCTTGTCCAGGTTGGCGAACTGCTGCGCCAGGGTGGTTTTCTGGTCGCCGTTGATGTCGTTGCGGTGGGCGTGCACGTAATCAGCGAATTCCCAGTAAGCCTGGTCGTTCTGGGCGGCCAGGCAGTTGGCGTCCACGGCGGCGTGCATGGCCCAGGGGTGGATTTCGATGAGCGGATAATCCTTGTAAATGACCCGCACCTTGTCTTTGTACTGATCGAAGACGCCGGGGAACATGGTTTCGTGCATGCGGGCGCAGAAGGGGCACTCAAAGTC
>DASSQB010000379.1:0-6191 GCA_035702725.1 Terriglobales bacterium
CCTCCCGAAGTTCCGTCACAGGTAACGCCCAGCCAGGATCCCGAAGGCGCTGCGGCGAGGCCGTGGGGTACGCAGGGAAGCGCGATAGACGGAGTCTTCTGCGTTAGAGAAGCATTGAGACTATTGATGGTGAATTGGAACAGCTGGGCGGCATTACCGAAAACGTAGAGACAGCATGCAGATCCCGAGGAGCCCCCGCCCGGGGCAGCAGCAAGCCCAAGTGGAGCGACCGACAATGTTTGGCTGCCAGAGGCACTTAAGGCGCCGGTGTTGTGATCTACAAGGAACGGAACCACGTTGGGACCGCCAAGACCATTACTCGTGGCGTAAAGTATCATGGTGCCCAGATCAGCCTCCAGCGCAACATCAGAAGCGGCCGCCTGGTTTGTGACCGGTGTTGTCGGGGTTAGCGCAGTCGGCTTGCCGGTGTTGGGATCAACGGCAAATCCGTGGATTACGCCGACATTGTCGCCGACATAGAGAAGTTCTGCACCGGCGGGCAGCGGAGGCGGCGTGGACCCCCCTCCGCCACTGGAGTTGCCGCCATTGGTGGGGGTGGAACCACCTCCCCCACATCCTGCGAGCATGCCAAGTAGGAAAAACACACTTAAGAGCGAAGTGGCCCGTTTCATGAAATCTTCCCCCGTTTGCTGAAATGGTCTTATTTAGTACATGCTGCTGCTGCCCGGCGGCGCGGTCACTTGTGAATCAGGAAGCTGAACGACACCAGATACTGCCCTATCGGCGTGCCGGTGCCGCAGCCGTTGCAGGTGGGATAGAACAATTCAGCAATGCCGGAGAGCTGGTTGGTTTGCGGGTTGAGAACAGAGGTGGCGGGATCCGGCTGGACCGTCCATTGATTGCACTGGCCGTTGGCCGCTCCGGTGCAGGTTACCTGCATGTAGGACGTGCCGGCGAACGTCGGCGGGGCCAACCCTAAGTTGTACAAAACGCCGTTGTAAGTAAAGACCAGGTGCATGGGGCAGGCTATCGTCTGGCCCACAAAGGTCATGGTGCCGAAGTTCACGTTGTTGTTAGCTGAGTTGTTGAAGCACTGGGTGTGGAAGACGCCGTGAATCTCCGTCGCGCTGGTAAACGGCGCAGGCGCGGTAACACCTGAGTAGGGATAGGCGAGCGTCACCACGATTCCGCGGGTTGTGGAGCCGGTGGTGTCCAGGGCCCAGCTGCAGGAACTCTGGATGATTGAGCTGACGGAGTTATTGCCAGATGCTCTGAACGTCGTGTAGGGGCCAACTCCATCGCTCTGATATTGATACGGCGCCGAAGGCACCTGGCTGTCGGAGTCGTACAAGATGGAGGTGACGTTGTAGCCGCAGCCAGAGCTGCTCTTCGCCATGCACGGCAGGGTCATCCCCAGGCACAGGACCGCGCTGAGGCTCAGGACAGTCTTGAGCGAGGCAGGTTTCTTCATGGTCGGTCTCCTTTTACCAAATGCAGAAAGTGACCCGAAACGGTGCAATTGCCTGCGGTTGTTGCTCACCGAACCAGGCCGCGTTGCGAGACGTTTACAGTCCCGCCAGCCGGGGTCAAGCTAACCTGTATTAATTTTTAGGTTAAGGTGTAAGTTACTGACCCTACGGAGCTTGCCTTTACCTTGAGAAAGGCCGGCTGGTCAGCATTAAAAAATCAGGGTATCCTTTTGCCCCCGTGAAGACGCACGACGCAAGGCTTTCCGAGGTGCGGCTCTATCGTTTTGGCCCGTACGAACTGGATTTGAAACGAAATGAGCTGCGCAAGTTCGGGGTTCGGCTGAGGCTGGAACCCAAGCCGATGCATTTGCTGGTTGCTCTGCTGGACCATTCGGGAGCCGTAGTCACACGCGCCCAACTGCGGCAACTGTTGTGGGGTAAGGGCGTGTTTGTAGATTTCGAAAAAGGGTTGAGTGTGGTTGTAACTAAGCTGCGGGCAGCTCTGAACGACTCAGCCGAGGAACCGAAATATATCGAAACCATTGCCGGGGAGGGATACCGCTTTATCGCCGAGGCGGAGCGAGTACTGGCAGCTACTCCGGTACCGGGTCCGGAGCAAGTCGAGCAGTCGGTTCCACCCTCCGTGCCAGGGAACAACCAAGCGCATCAGCCTGAGCCGGCACAAGGGCCCCTGGTTACCGGCACTGTCGGGCAACCATGGCGAAAACAGCGACTGGCCCAGTTGGGCGCGGTACTGGGCGGGATTCTGCTGCTCGCCACAATGGCCGCGGTGAAACGTATCTGGCGCCGGACACCGGAACAGGAGCGCTCGGGAAAGCTCATGCTGGTGGTACTGCCCTTCGAGAACTTCAGCAGCGATTCCAACCTGGAGTACCTTAGCGACGGCATCACCGAGGAACTGAGCACCCAGTTGGGAAATCTGAACCCGCAGCGTTTAGGCGTAATTGGACGGACTTCGGCGATGGTTTATAAGCACAGGCCCCAACCCATCAGCCAGATTGGCAAGGAGCTGGGCGTAGGCTACGTCCTGGAAGGCAGCGTGCGCCGTACGGGGGAAAAGCTGCGGGTCACGGCGCAACTGGTGGAGGTCTCGGACCAGGCCCATGTCTGGGCGGGGGAATACGATCGGAATATCCGTGACCTGGTACAGGTAGAAGATGAGGTAGCCCGGGAGATTACCCGCCAAGTGGGAGTGTCAGTGGCGCTGGAATCACCCCAGAAATTGCAGCGGCACACTCCCGATCCGGAGGCGCACGAGGCCTATTTGCTCGGCCGTTACTACTGGAATAAGAGAACTCCCGCGGGGTACGGGGCTGGGGCGGAGTACTTTCGCCGCGCGATTGCAAGGGACCCGCAGTACGCAGCGGCCTACGCCGGCCTGGCCGAAAGCGGTATCCCCGTTTCCGAGGCGAAGGCGGCGGCATTAAAAGCGGTGGAGCTTGACCCCAGTTCCGGCGAAGCGCGCACGGCGCTGGGCTTCATCGAACTGTTCCGCGAAGTGGACGTGCCCGAAGCCGAGAAAACACTCAAGACGGCCATTGAGCTGGATCCTAACTACGCCACCGCCCATCATTGGTACGCCTTCGCGCTGGAAGCCACCGGCCGAGCGGCGGAATCCCGGGCAGAGATTGCGGAGGCGGCAAAACTCGATCCCCTCTCGTTGATCATTCGGTCCTCACTGGCGGGCGCGCTTGCCGCGGCCGGTCAGCCGGATGCGGCTATGGCCCAGATTAAGGTCGTGTTCGACATGGACCCGAACTTTCCCAAAGGACATGGGACGCTGGGCTACATTTATGAGCAGAAGGGTATGTATGAAGCAGCCCTTCGCGAATACGAACTGAGCGACGAGAATGGAGGAGATCCAATGTGGGCGGAACGGGGATATGTGTACGCGATTTCGGGGCATAGGCAAGAGGCGTTGGCGATGCTGGCTCACTTGCAAGCACAGGAAGAGCGGGCACAGGGTTCTGCGGTGGAAATAGCTCTTGTGAACCTGGGACTGGGCCGCAGAGAAGAAGCCATTAGCTGGCTGCAGAGGGCCCTGGCAGAGCGTAACGATGGGTGGCTAATGCTGGGGTTTGACCGGCGCTTTGACCCGCTCCGCTCCGACCCCCGCTTTCAGGACCTTCTGCGCCGCATGAAGCTTCTCTCGTAATCGGCTTGCGAGTGTGGCCGGAACGGCCAATCCAATAAACATGCGGTGGAAGCGAATCGTTTGCGGTTCTCCCTATTGCCATCTCCCATTTATGAAGCACCTTGCGGTACTGTCCTAATTTCAACTCCGGGGGTGCGCCATGATCCAGCTTGTGCGGTGCATTACAATCGGAACTTTGCCAGACGAGGCTTAACTGGGCATGAAACTGGGAGAAATTGCGGCCACTCTGGGGGCACGCCTGGAGAATGGCTCGCCGGAGACGGAAATAACGGGAGTGGCGGGGATAGAGGAGGCGGGCGCCGGCCAGATCACCTTCGTGGCCAATCCCAAGTATGCGGGGGCGGCGCGCACCACCAAGGCTGCGGCGGTGATTGTGGCAGAGGACTTCCCTGCCGCGAACACGGCGCTGCTGCGCTCGCGCAATCCTTACCTGGACTTCGCCCGCGCCATCGAGCTTTTTTACCGGCCGCCCAAGTACGCGGTGGGGATACACTCCACGGCGGTCGTCCATCCTTCGGCCAAAATCGGCAAGAACGCGTCCATCGGGCCTTACGTGGTAGTAGACGAGGACGTTCAGATCGGCAAGAACTGCGTACTGCTGGCGCACGTGGTGATCTACC
Organism: Terriglobales bacterium; assembly: GCA_035702725.1. Classification (GTDB taxonomy): domain Bacteria; phylum Acidobacteriota; class Terriglobia; order Terriglobales; family Acidobacteriaceae; genus JAICWP01. The sequence goes on from DASSQB010000379.1 coordinate 4,227, forward strand.
GGGGAGCCCGCATCGGCCACAACTTTCTCGCGCACGCGCACGCGGTGGTGCGGGAAAACTGCCGCCTGGGCGATAACGTTACCTTGCAGAACGGGGTGGTGATCGGCGCCGACGGCTTCGGCTTCGCCAAGGATAACGATGGGCGCTGGCGCAAAATTGTGCAGTCGGGGCCGGCGGTGCTGGAAGACGACGTGGAAGTGCAGGCTAACGCCTGCGTGGACCGGGCCAGCATCGGAGAGACGCGGGTGGGCAAGGGCACGCGCATTGACAACCTGGTGCAGGTAGGGCATGGCTCGCGCGTGGGCAATAACACCCTGCTGTGCGCGCAGGTGGGGCTGGCGGGCTCGACCGAGGTGGGCGACAACGTGATTCTGGCGGGGCAGGTGGGTGTGGCCGGCCATTGCAAGATTGGAGATGGCGTGATCGCCACGGCGCAGAGTGGCATTCCCAACGATGTGGCCGCGGGCAAGGTGGTGAGCGGATATCCGGCCATTGATAACAAGCTGTGGCTGCGTTGCGTGGCCGTGTTTAACCGGCTGCCTGAGCTGATGAAGAGGGTGCGGGGGAAGGGGGAGTAGGGGCTGGACCCCAGCGTTCCTGCTCGCCTGCCAACGAAGGCGTCATGCCGAGGGCCTTTAGGCGCGAGGCATCTCGCGTGCAGCACTGCCATGCGCGATGTTGAAATTCCCGAGGGCGGCGCTGTCAGGTTTTGAAATGCAGAGGTCCTTCGACTCGCTCAGGATGACAGGCGTCAAATTTATGCTCGGAGCTAAGAGCATCTAAGAAGCAGAACGATGAGTGACGGAACGGAAATTGTGATCAAGGCGGAGGCGAAGCCCATCCGGGTGCTGTTGCTGGACGACCTGGAGGATAACCTGCTGGTCCGTTCCACCATTCTGCGGCAGAAGGGCTACCACGTGGTGACTTCGGCTTCGATTGAGGAGGCGGAGGCCAAGCTCAACGACATTGATATCGCGGTGCTCGACTACCACCTGGGCGCGGGCAAATTTGGCACCGATGTGGCGGAAACTCTGCGCCAGAAGCGTCCGCAGGTGCCCATCATTATTCTTTCGGCCACACTGGAGCGGCGCTTCGGCGGCATCGCCGACATGCACCTGCTGAAGGGCTACAGTTCGGTGGACGATCTGGTGGCGGCCTTGCGCAGCTTTGAGGCCAAGCGGCGGGGCAAGCCGGTAGTAGTGGATGCGCGGGACTTTTATTACTCGCGCATCAGCATGAACATGGGCGACGACATGGTGGTGGAAATTCTGGACCGCGACGGCAACTGGCAATACGTAAACGACTACTTTGCCGCCATGCAGGGGCGCAAGCGCGCGTGGTTTGTGGGCAAGAACATGTTTGAGCAGTTTCCCGATGTAGCCGAGCACTGGGCGGAAACCATTCGCACCGTGGCGGACACTCGCGAAACCTACATAGACCGGGGCTCCGCCGGCCTGCCTCACCTGCCGCGCAAGAGCGCGCGCTGGACCTGGAACATCATGATATTCCCTATTCGCCTGCACGATGATCACAATGGCGCGCTGCTGGGGGCGAGGCTGATTGAGAAGAAGTAACTTCCGGAAAGGTGGCTAAGCGGAAAACAGCTCCTGCTTCACCTTCCCGGCTGGGGGAGGCGGCACCACGCGGTCGGTCACCTCCGCCAGGGCCGCCAGAGCCTCGGCCAGGGTTCCACTCAAGGCCCCGGGTTGGTAACGCCAGGTCCAGTTGCCCAGGCTCTGGCTGGGCATATTCATGCGGGCCTCACTGCCCAGGCCGAGCACATCCTGCAAGGGAATCACACACAAATCGGCGACCGACGACTGGGCCGCGCGCACGAAAGCCCAATGCACACCGCGCTCATCCAGCGGCCCCAGGTAAGCCTGCGCCTGGGCGCGCTCGAATTCGCTAGCGCCTGAGCGCCACCAGCCCACGGTGGTGTCATTATCGTGCGTGCCGGTGTAGACA
>DASSQB010000380.1:0-15525 GCA_035702725.1 Terriglobales bacterium
CGACCCCGGGCACCTGACCGTATCGGGCACGCTCTACGCTTTTGACGCTAACAACCTGTCGCACTTGTGGGACAGCAGCCAGAATGCCAGCCGTGACGCCCTCGGCAATTATGCCAAGTTCTGCCCGCCCACCATCGCCAATGGCAAGGTGTACGTGGCCACCTTCTCCAATGCGCTGGTAGTGTACGGATTGAATCCTCCTCCGGCGAGCAACATCAGCTTTATGCAGGTGGCGGCGGCAACTCCGCAATCCAGTTCCGCAGCTGTTCCGGTTGCCTATCCGCAAGCGGAAATCGCCGGCGACCTGAACATTGTCGTAGCCGGCTGGAACGACACTACCTCCTCTGTCAGTTCGGTCACCGACACACTCGGAAACACATATACCCTGGCCGTAGGTCCGACCACCGCTTCCGGCCTGCGCCAGTCCATCTATTACGCCAAGAACATAAAGGGCGGCAGCAATACAGTTACGGTTAGCTTCAACCAAGCGGCGGCTTATCCCGACATTCGCGTCCTGGAGTACGCGGGCGCCGATACCGCCAACCCGCTCGATGTGACCGCAGCCGCTGTGGGCGCCAGCACCACCGCGAACAGCGGTTCGGCTACTACCACGGCCGCCAACGAGCTGATCTTCGCTGCGGATACAATCTCCACCGGAACGCCCCAGCCGGGTGCGGGATTCGCCGCCCGCATCATTACTACCCATGATTCCGACCTGGCCGAAGACGAGATCGGCCCCACGCCCGGCACCTACACCGCCACCGCCCCGGTTTCTCCCAGCGGACAGTGGGTGATGCAGATGGCAGCGTTCAAGGTGCAAAGCAGCGGCGGTACTCCCGCGCCGACGGTGAGTTCGGTCTCACCCAACTCTGGTTCCACCAATGGCGGCACGGCTGTGACCATTACCGGGACCAATTTTTCCGTGGGAGCTACCGTCACCTTCGGCGGCACCGCCGCCACCAACGTGAGCGTTGCCAGCAGCACCTCGATCACTGCCACTACCCCAGCGCAAACTGCCGGGGCGGTGGCCGTAGCTGTTAACACGGGCGGCCAGAGCGGCACGCTGCCCAACGGCTTTACCTACATCTCTCCCACACCCACGGTAAGTTCGGTTTCGCCCAACTCGGGCTCCAGCAACGGCGGTACGGCGGTGACCATCACCGGGACCAACTTCGCCGCCGGCGCCACCGTCACCTTCGGCGGCACGGCCGCCACCGGGGTGAAGGTCACCAGCAGCACCACCATTACGGCAACTACGCCGGCGCACGCCGCTGGCGCAGTCAACGTAGTGGTCACCAATGCGGGCGGGCCGAGCGGCACGCTAACCAGCGGGTTTACCTACACTTCCTCCACCGCGAGTCAGATCATGTTCGTCGCAGGGCAAGTCGCGGCCGCCACCCCACAGGGATCCTTCGCCACGGTTTCGGTAACCTATCCGGGGGCGCAGACAGCTGGAAACCTGAACATCGTCGTCGTGGGCTGGAATGACACTACCTCGTCGGTCTCGTCGGTGACCGACACGCTGGGCAATACTTACATCCAAGCTTCGGCTCCGGCGCATGCGACCAGAATTACCCAGTCTATTTACTACGCCAAAAACATCCAGGGCGGCAGCAACACGGTTACGGTGAAATTCAACCCGGCGGCCGCCTACCCTGACATTCGTGTTCTGGAATATTCGGGGGCCAATACCACCAGCCCGATCGATCAAGTTGCTGCCCCCGGCACCGGCAGTGGCAGCACGGCCAGTTGCGGCCCAGTTACCACCACGGCAGCCAACGAACTGATTTTTGCCGCCGATACTATCTCCACCGGCACTCCCTCTGCGGGCACGGGCTTTGCCGCACGCATCATTACTTACCACGATTCCGATCTGGCCGAAGACAAACAAACAGCCACGGCCGGGTCGTACTCCGCCACCGCCCCTGTCTCCCCCAGCGGCTACTGGGTTATACAGATGGTGACCCTCAAGCAATAAAGACTCATGCGTTGGCGTGCGGGGCAACTGGCGGTACAGCGATTCGTTGTGTGCTGTGCTTTTAGGGGTGTGCTGCCCGCGGTACGCCTTCATCGCACATGGCTTGAAACCACCCCCGGCCAGGCTTATGATTCCGGCGGAAAAGCTCCGCTCGCACGCCTACTATGGCTTTTCAAGTTGCCGCTAGAGAACTCGGCCGTGTCGTGGTGGTAGATTGCGCAGGCCGGCTTACGTTGAGTGACAGCCACACCCGGCTGCGCGACCTGGTCCATGTCTTCACCGGCAACGGCCGCAAGAAGTTCCTGATAAATCTGGCGGGCGTGGATTTTGTGGACAGCGACGGCTTGGGCGAACTGACCCGCTGTTACAGCATCGTCCGGCAGGCAGGCGGCGAGATGAAGCTGGTCCACGTCCATCAGCGGGTGCAAGCCCTGTTGGAGCTGACCCGGCTGGCCAACCTCTTCGAGATCCACATTGCGGAGCAGGCGGCCCTCGAAACCTTCCGGCGCTAGGCACTCCGGCTTCCGATATAACTCGCTTTGTCCTGCCGTCACGTATCCCACGGCCGGTCCCGGGCCGGCGCCGCCTAGCAGCATGTGTGCGCCGCGCCGAAGCGCGTCGCCGGCATCTCGCGCATGTTTCTTGTGCAGCGGTCCCAGTCTGGTTGCACAGCTTGGTTGGCGGCTTTAGAATGCCCCGCTTGAAGTGACACGAGGAACCGCCCAAAGGTGCCAATTCTCCTGTGCTGTTTCCAAAACCTGGCTGTCGTCGGACTTGCTCTGGTTGCCGCTCCGCTCGGCCTCTCGGCGACGGCATTCTGGATGTATGTTTACGGCGCGCTGCTCTTAATCGTTGGACTGATCAGGATTTTCGGGGAACTGCCGCAGGAACATGGCGTGGATAAGATCATGCCGTTTGGCCTCCTGTTTTTCGCCATTCCCATGGGTGTCTTTGCTACCGAGCATTTCACTGCCACCAAGGAGATTGCAGCCCTGGTTCCCCGCTGGATTCCCGGGCATACGTTCTGGGCCTATGCGGTTGGTCTGGGCTTTCTTTGCGCGGGGCTCAGTATGGCGGTTCGCGTCCAGGCGCGGCTGGCAGCGGCCCTGGTGGCAATGACGTTTCTGATCTTCGTATGCGTGATGGACGTGCCCGGCGCCGTCGCCCACCTGCACAACAGATTTTCTTGGGCATTGGCGCTGCGAGAGCTTTCCTTTGGAAGCGGAGCTTTCGCGTTCGCGATAACACCCTGGGGCAATCGGTCGAGACAGCCGTCGCCCGCGAAGCCGGTCGCGGCACGGGTAGCGGCCCTTCCGCGATTATGCATAGGCCTGGCTTCGCTGTTCTATGGGGTGGAGCATTTGCTGCATCCGGAACACGTGCCCGGAATTCCCCTGGAAGAGCTCACCGCCCAGTGGATTCCCGGGCATATTTTCCTGAGTTATTTTGTGGGCGTGGTTCTGATTGTTGCCGGCGCCTGCCTGGTGGCGAATAAGAAAGCACGTACGGCAGCCACGTTCTTAGGGCTCACGATTTCGCTGGCGGTATTGTGGATTTACCTGCCCATGCTCGTGGCGACGCCCAAAAGCGTGGAAGCACTGAACTACTTCTTCGACACTCTGCTTTTCTGCGGAGCCATCCTGCTGCTGGCCAACGCGCTGCAAAAGGAAACCGCAGCGGGACCGGCTTACGTGAGCCAGAGCGCGTAACTGAGCCAAGAAAAATCCAGAATGTGCATCTGCATCATCCCCGTCACGTGTTCTCGTGGCCTCCATTCCTGACACTAAGAACGATACTTCTTAAGTGGTGTCGGATTATACAGCTAATTCCTGTGGCTCGATTTCAGCCCTGGCGTTTTAAGCTTGTGACATAGCGACGGGACGCGGGAACTCTCCACCGACGCCGGCTCCAGCGCGCCTTCTACACCCATAACTTGGAAATACTCGTATTCTGCGTATCCTTTACGCCTCAAGGCTGTCTAGTTGGAAAGTGTACGGCACTGTTTTCTGAGGATTTGGGCAGCATGATGTCCCGAGTAGATCTATGGACTTCGCCGACCGCCGCCTGAGCCAAACTCTGCCGCCAGCCATTCCAAACACAGACAAGGTGCCGGTTCATCTCGACTGGATCCAGCGCGAGGGGGAATCCTTGCGCTGGCTGGTTCCTTTCGAGTGGGTCTTGGTTGCCGTATTCGCCGGGATTTTCCTGATGCGCGGGTTTGTTCCGGCATGGCGGATCCTGAATACCGACTTTCCTAACTACTACCTAGCCGCGACTCTCCATCGACGGGGCATACCGCTGGATCGCGCCTATGAGTGGATCTGGTTCCAGCGGCAGAAGGACCACCTGGGACTGGAAGTCCCATTGGTAGGTTTCATGCCGAATCCGCCAATGTGTGTCGCGCCAATCCTGCCGCTGACGTGGTTACGCCCGCTTACGGCTAAGCGTGTCTGGCTAATTCTCAATCTTGCATTTCTGTTTCTGGGTTTGGAAATGTTGCACCGGGTTAGCAGTCTGCCTTATCGACGCATCCTGCTGATTTCGTTTCTGTGCGTAATTCCACTTCGAACGAACTTCGTTTACGGACAATATTACGTCGTTATTTTGCTCTTGATCTGTGGGGCGTACTACAGCTGGCAACGAGGTCACAGGCTGGGTGCGGGAATGCTCTTGGCGCTTGCGGCTTCCTTCAAGCTGTTTCCCGCCTTGTTCCTGATTCTGTTTCTATGGAAACGGGATTGGAGAGCAGCAGTGGGATTGGTTTCAGGCGGGGCCGCACTGGCAGCCACGTCAGTTGCAATGTTCGGCTGGCAAGTTCACAAGCTCTTTCTCATCGAAGTCCTGCCACGGGCCCTGCATGGAGATATTATCGATCCCTACTCCCTTCGGTGGAACTCCTTTTCGACACTCTGGCACAGGCTCTTTCTCGCAGAACCCGGACTGAATCCTTCTCCTTGGTTCAATTCGCCATTGGCTTATGCGGCAGCCCAAGCCGTGACGACAACCGTGCTGCTCCTGGGTTTTTTACTGGTAGTTGATCGCGTTGAGGAAAAGCGTACCGGAGCTTTGGAGTGGGCGGCCTTTGTTCCTTTGTTGCTGTTGCAGTCCTCTATGCCTGCTTCCTATCACTACTGTGTGATGATTTTTGCCGGTGTTCTCGCCGTGGATGCACTCTGTAGGCTGCCGGGATGGCACAACGTGGCGGCATTCCTGCTCCTGTTCGCCTTCGCGTTTAGTCCCGTGCCGGATGCGGGTAGATGGTTAACACGATTGTTCGCGACACTAGTCCTTTATGTCCTGCTGTTGTGCGTTCTCGCTCCCTTTAGAAAAAGGCGACTTGGAAGACAGTGGTTCGTGGCGGCTGCCTTGCTGGGCCTGTTGCTTTTTGGCTCCAATCTAAGAACGCTCAAGAATCGCGCCCAAGACTTCCACCGCCGCGTTAAAGTTAGCGCCGTCGGCTATATGGCGACTGAGCCGGTTGCGGTGGGAGATAGGATCGTTTTCACGAAAATGCTAGATGGAGGTTATGGCGCGTTCGCGCTGGAAGCTGGCGAGGCACACCCAATTCCGCTAACACCGGACGTGCTCGGGGTTGGCGGTAGCCGACTCCATGGGGACGGCTATTTCGAGCAAACGACAGGGCGATCATCCATTGTGCGGTTCGCGCCTGGTGTTCTGAATTCGATTCCGAATTGGATTGCTGAGGGCGAACAGCCATCCCTTTCCTCGAATGGGAAATGGCTCGCTTTCGTCCGGGAGGAGGGCAGAACGGATGAGGTCTGGCTCGCCAATGCTCAGGGTGAGCATCCGGAGCGAAAAATCACGGTTCCTTTGGGCGGCGTCCTCGATGTAAATGTCAGTTTGAATGGGGACTTATTCCTCGCGATAGGCCCAGTAAGCTCCCCCGACCTGGCACTCGTCAGACAAACGAGTCATAAAGTTGAGCTGCTATCTGGAATTCGAGGCCCGGCGAGATATCCGGCCATCTCTGCCGACGGCAAACGGCTGGCGTTCAGCCGCCGCAACGGTGGATCGTGGCAGCTTGTGGTCCGCGACTTGGCAACTGGCGTCGAGCGACAACTCACCGATGCATCTTGTAATGCGACATTGCCGGCATGGCAAGACTCCCATACCCTACTGTATGCCACCGACTGCGGAAGAGGGCTCGGTCTCAGCGCGTTGGCCCTGATTAATCTGGAGAATTGATCGTCGGCGGAGCCCGGTCTCAGTGCGTTGCATGCATGAAGCTCGCTGCTTCCACAGTCGAACGCAGTAAACAGTTCTGGTGGTCCGGAACATTGATTGCAGCTCTGGCCGCCACCTTTAATTTCGGCATCTGCTATTTTCGCTCATTCGTTTATCCCAACATCCCTTTGCTGCCCTGGGGAGATGCCTCCGGTTTCCTGAATAACGGCGCCCGGATCGTCGCTGGACGCCTGCCCTATCGCGACTACTTTGCTTTCGTCCCCCCGGGAACGGAATTAACTTACGCTCTCTTCGTCCGGGAATTCGGCGCGCGGTCCTGGATACCGCATATCGTCATGGCGGGTCTGGCCGCAGCGGTCGCGGCGCTGATGACCTTGGCTGCGGCACGATTCTTGCGCGGACCCATTATTGCCTTGCCCGCGCTGTTGCTGGCGGCCTTCGTGCTGCCCGGATCGCTGGACGCCACGCATCACTGGTTCAGCACCGTCGGGGTGATGGGCGCCATGCTGGTCCTGCTTTATCGCGAGACCTTCCCCGCGATTACTGCGGTGGGGATTCTCTGCGGCATTGGGGCCTTGTATACGCCGCATAAGGGAGCGACAGCCGTGGCCGGGTTCATCGCATATTTCGCCTGGAAGCGGTGGAGAGTCGGCACTTCCGCGCGTGGCTGCTGGCGAAAATGCCTGGTGCTGCTAAGTCTGAGTTCGGCGGTCTTTCTTGCCGGGAACGCCTATTTCATTCGCGCTGCCGGTTTTGTCCGATGGTCCTATTGCATTGTGGTGTTCCCGCTTCGCTACTACCCCACCGTTCACCTGAACAACTGGCATGTTTATGGAGATCAGTTCAGAACCTTGCCCATAGCCATGCCCTGGATCGTTTTTATAACCTTTCCCTTCCTATTTGTGCACGCTGTTGTGCCGTTGGTATACGTCATTTGCCTGGTTGTTATCTACCGTCGTTCTAAGAACGGGTCGAATGAAGACTTTGACAAGGTCGTACTGGTCTGCCTCACCGGCCTGGCAATGTTTCTGGCGGTTGCTTTCTCTCCCTCCTGGAAACGTCTCTCTATTGTCAGCCCACCGGCAATGATTCTCCTGGCTTGGCTTCTGCAGCGGCCGAGCCGGGCATTGGCGGGACTCAGGATGGGGCTGGCAATCGTAGCGATCGGCCTGCCGCTCGTGGTCACGGCCTGGATTCAAACCATCTGGTCGGGAACTCTCGACCTCCCGGTAGGGAAAACAGCATTCCGGGATGCCGACATATATGAAGAATATCGTTATGCGATGGGACGTACGTGCTGCGGGCAGCTCATGTTTGGCACACCGGCCATCCAGTTCGCCCTGGGAGTTCGGAATCCCGCTCCCATTGACGTCTTCGTGCCGTTCGACTACACCCGTCCGGAACAGGTAACGGCGACGATTCAGGCGCTCGAACAGTATAAGGTGCCCTTGCTGATGCTCAATCAAAGCATGCTTTCCTGGCCAGGTGCTACGCCCGCCTCCGACCACCTCGGTCCTCTTCGCGCCTACCTGGCCTGCCACTATCGCGTTACCAAGACCTTCCGGACCGACGACCAGCTGTGGGAGAGAATGGAGCACTCCGGGCAGTGCGGCGAGTAACTATGGTCGCTGTCGTTGGCGATTGCGGGAGGATTGACCGGCGCCGTTTTTGCGAAGGGTGGGATAACAGATCAGCCCCAAGGGCGGGCTATCCGCCCGTGAGAGGTGTCTACCCCTCCGGTGCACGTCCGCAGGGGCAGACTTAACTTTTACGGCTCTACAACCAGCTGCCCCTTCATGGCACCGTGGTGCAGCCCACAATGAACGCAGCACTTGAAGGGGTACGTTCCCGCGGTCTGGGCCACGAACTCAAGGGTGGCGGTCTCGCCTTTTTCTATCTTGTGGCACTTCTGCGGCGAGGAGAAGACCAGGCCTGCCTTCTCCTTGCTTCCTTGCGGAGCTTCGCTGATTTGGAAGCCATGCGCGTGGTCGGTGGCGGTAATTTTGAGCTGCACGTTGGCGCCTTGCTTGACCCGGATAGTGGAGGGGATGAACTCATATTTCTTCGCCGTAACGTCAATGGTCTGAACGCCCTGGGTGGCGGCGGGAGACTGGTGGCCGGGCCGGGCAACCGCGCTGCTCATAAGAGCGGCCGCCAACAGCAGTGAGATGGGCAGCAGAGATTTCATTTACACCTCCACACCGTGGATGTCCTGGCGCCGGGCCGGATACACAATTTTCTCACGCCTGAGGACCAGCGGAACACGTCGTCGGACCAGGGATTGTGTCTCCCGTGGGGCGTGCGGGGACGGGGCGCCGCCCCGTGCCCACACAGGCTGCAGGTGATGAAGTGGAGGTGGCGGGTGCCGTAGTATCGGCGCAGTCCCTGGGTCACGACGACATCCTAACCACTCCGAACGGCTGCCGTCGGTGACCGTCTCTGGCCCACCCTTTGCACAACCGCAAAAGCAGGGGCACCCGGCAAACGATGGAGCGGCCGTTCCGGTTGTGGGATATACTTGCGCCGTTCCGCGGGCAAGCGGGCCGCCCACTTGGGGAGGCTGACATGACCACCTATCCCGTTGATCCCTCACAACAGAAAGCTGCCAAGGCCGCGGGCTTTTCTTACCTGATCACGTTCGCCATCGTGGTGTACGTAAACTTTGGCATTCACGACCGCCTGATTGTCGCGGGCAACGCCGCCGAAACCGCGCGCAACATCCTGGCCCACGAGCGGCTTTTCCGCGTAGGAATGGCCGGCGACATCCTCTACTGTGCCGGCGTGGTGGTGCTGCTTACCGCGCTCTACGTGATTCTCCGCCCGGTGAGCCACGGCCTGGCCCTTCTGGCCGGGTTGTGGAGGCTGGTATGGGTGCTGATGTGGCTGGTGATGACGCTCAACCTGTTCGACGCTCTGCGCCTGCTGAGCGGCGCGGATTACTTGCGCGCCCTGGAAACGGAACGGGCACAGGCCCTGGCCCGGCTCTATTTGGGCACGCGTTTTGACTACTACTACGTAGGCCTGCTGTTTGGCGCCTTGGCCTCCACCCTCTGCGGCTATCTGTGGCTCAAGTCGCGCTACATTCCGCGCGCCCTGGCTGCCTATGGCTTGATTACATCCGCATTTTGCGTGGCCTGCACTCTGGTGTTCTACATTTTTCCCGGCTTCGAGAAGATTGTGAACCTGTGGTGGTTCGATTCGCCCATGGGCATTTTCGATATCGTACTGAGCTTCTGGCTGTTGATTCGCGGACTCAGAACACCGGGGATGGCTGCGCCGGAACGCGATCGCGCCCAGGCTGGCGCGGCTTGAGCCAGCCATCCCGCCTCGACATGGAACCTTTAGCTGTGCGGTTAGGGGCGCCGCTCTCGGAAGGGCGCGGCGAAGTCCCATCCCAGCCGGCAATCAGCAGGCCAAGGCCAATGAAGAGCCCAACTGAGAAGAATTTTAGTCCTCATGGCTCAGCCATGAGCATGGTCCAGGTCATTTGTACTTCAACCGGGAGAAGTTCCAGCGGCAAACCACTTGAGGTTCCAGCCAGTAGCGCCCGCGACGACTCTTGTAGAAGTATGAGAACGAGTCTGGGCGCAACATATCGCTGAACTGCCACTAATGACAGTCGAACGGCGTGTCTTCGGTCTTTAGTGTCATCAGTTGGGGTTTCGCTTCTGATTCGACGGTTCAACCGGAAGGACAACCGTCGGGTCGCTCGTCAAGAAGCGCAAACGCGCCGGGGAGGCAAGTATGGGATTTATCGCATGGATCGTGGTCGGCCTGATCGCAGGTTGGCTGGCGGGTCAGGTTATGAAAGGCGGTGGGTACGGGGTGCTGATTGACATCGTACTCGGCATCTTGGGCGGCGTTCTCGGAGGATGGATCTTCGGCGCGCTGGGTATCTGGCGCGGCGGCGGAATAATCGGGTCCATTATTGTCGCATTCGTCGGGGCAGTGATTCTGGTGTGGATCACACGCCTGTTCAAGAGATCCTCAGCGACGGCCTAATTCCAAGCCCGGTCAAAAATGACTTTCAGCTGACCGAGACAGCCAGCGAATCTCTTAGTCAGGATCAACACCATGACGCAAATACCCGCACGCGCATCGCGAACGGCGGCACTATTCGTGCTGCTTCTGGCTTTTCAGGGCTTCGCTGTGGTGGGAACTCCCGAGCTCCCCAACCCTGGAAAAGCACCTATGACCCGAGAGGAGCAGGTCAAGCTGGGCTTTCAGGCGGCCTCCCAGGTGTATCAGCAAATGCCAGTGCTGCCTGACAACAGCCCGGAAACCCAATACGTTCGCATGCTCGGCAAGAAGCTGGTGGCAAGCATGCCGGCGCAATATTCGTGGCCCTTCGAATTTCACGTGATTCCACAGAAGGAAATTAACGCTTTCGCGCTGCCGGGTGGTCCTATGTTTGTGAATATCGGCACCATTACCGCCGCCTCGAGCGAGGCGGAACTGGCGGGCGTGATGGGGCACGAGATGGCCCACGTTTACATGCAACATTCCGCCAAACAGGCGGGCAAAACGCAGACGACGGCCACCATCGCCGGAATTGCCGGAGCCATTCTTGGCGCCACCTCCCACGGAGTCCTGGGTTCCTTGGCGCAAACCGGCATCCAGTTTGGCGCCCAGGGGTTGATTCTGAAGTACTCCCGCGGCGACGAGGCCCAAGCCGACGCTGTAGGCGCCATTATTCTGTACAAGTCGGGCTACAACCCGCAGGCCATGGCTGATTTCTTCAAGAAGCTTGCCGCCCAAGGTTCCAGCGGCCCGCAGTTTTTGAGCGACCATCCTAACCCGGGAAATCGGGAAGCGGCCATTCAGAAAGAGATTGCAGCGTGGCCGGCGAAGACCTACGGCCCAACCAGCGCCGCATTCAATGCCGCGCGCCAGCAGGCCATGGGCATGAAGGCGTATTCGGCGCAGGAGATCGCCCAAGGGGCCCAGAGCGGTCAATGGACAAAATTGAACAAGCAGAGTGGCGCGGTTTTCAAAACTCCGGCGGGCTTGGGGCTGATGCCTGCTTCTGCTTCTGCCGCTCCGGCAGGCTCGGCAGGGCGGGCAGGCGTACCCAATGTGTTGCCCAGTTCGCGCGTGGTGACCAGCGACCTGGGCCCTTTAAAGATCGCGCATCCGGATAACTGGCAAGTTATGGCACCCTCGCAAAAGGGTCAGGGCGTCGTAATTGCGCCCCCCGCCGGCATCAGCAGCGACGCGGTCGGATATGGCGTAGTGATTAACGGTGTAAGACCACAACCTGGCCACGCCCTGAGCCTCGACCAGTTCACAGCCGAACTGGTACGCGCCATGCAGAGCACCGGGGGCGATTTGAGCCCGCTTGGCAACCCGCAGCCAATTACCGTAGCCGGGGTTCAGGGCCGCTCCGTCGCCATGCAGTCCATATCGCCATTCCCCGATGCCCATGGCCAGCCCCAGAAAGAGCGCGATTGGCTGGTCACGGTTCCGCAGTCGGACGGGTCGCTGATATATTTCGTTTTTGTCGCTCCCCAATCCGAATTCGAGCACTTCCGTCCCAGCTATGAACAAATGTTGAGAAGTTTGCAGATCCGGCGATAGGTTGAGAACTGCGAGCGCTCCGGGCAGGTTCTTCAACTCTGCCCGCGCATCTCCCCCACCAACTTGGAAGAGCCTGCCGCCGGAGGGCTACGTAGGACACCCTGCACCTGCTAGGGGACTGCTCCCTCGGCGGCACGTCAAGAGCTGGTGGCAGCGACCTTACCTTGAAGATACGAATAAGCGTCCGGCTAATGCTTCTTTGATTGCAATCAACAGGGCGCGGCGCAGACGCGATTTGATAACGTAGCTGGCGCCCAGTGTAGTCGCAAGCCGAACGTACTCGGAGTCGGTCTCAATGGTGAGAAAGATAATCTTCACCGAAGATCCCGAACGTCTGAGCTGCTGGGCCACCTCTATTCCCCCCATCACAGGCATGTGGATGTCCAGCAATACAGCGTCAGGTTTCAGATCAGCAACGCGTTCGACGGCTAAAGCACCGTCGGTGACCGCGGCCACGATCTTAAACTCGCGTTTCAATAGCCTCGTCAGTTCTTCCAGCATGGGGCGGTGATCGTCCGCAAGAACAATTGTTGGTTTAGCTGACGAAGTTGTCATATTTGTTTTTAGCTGGCTGCACGGGCGGAACGATTCGAACTGAGAGGCACGCTAGCATGTATCGTGGTGCCACTCTTGGGGCGCGAGTCGATCCAGAACTCTCCCTTCACCAATTTGATTCGCTCCTGCATGCTGATAAGACCAAGCCCTCTGCCATTCCTTGCTGCTTCGGGGTTAAAGCCGACCCCGGAATCGCGCACTCTGAGATGGATTGCACCCGAGTCTCCGAAAAGTTCCACTTCGAATTGCCGGGCCCCGCTGTGCTTCGCCGAGTTTTGTAAGGCTTCCTGTAGGACTCGGTAGAGGGAAAGGGAGACGTCCGGCGGTAGAGGGCTCGGCAAATCGTAGCTCCTGAAGTCAACCTCCACCTTCTGCTGGTGCTCGAGCTCGTTGCAGAAGCTCCTCATGGTCTTAACCAGGCCGAGATATTCCAGCTTCGATGAGTGCAAGGTGTGCGCTAGGGTTTGGATGTCGGCAGCTAGCTCTTCGATCTGCTTTCGCAAATCATCCATCGTGTTCAGGGTTTCAACAGTCGGATTGGGGATGTCTGTCTGCAGTTGGTCGAACCTGATCTGCAACAGTGCGACGCGTTGACCGACATCGTCGTGAAGCTCTCTCGCAATCCGGGCGCGTTCTCGCTCTTCTGCATCAATCAACCCGCGGTTCACACTTGAGAGGGCCTCCTCCACCATCTTGCGGAGTTTAGATACCACGAGAGCAATGATCAACGAGGTGGTCAAGAAAGCGATAATGGCCACAATGTTGAGCGGATCGTCAACCCGGAAAGAATAGGCAGGGGGAGCAAGATGTGCTAACGACAGAGCCGCTGCGATCGCGACAACAGTTGATGAAACGAAGCCGCATGTGCGGGATACTAGTACGACCACAATCACGTAAAGGAGAGTTGCTGTAGCGAGATTGAAACTCCATCGGTAACTGACAACGGTAAGGGCCACCAAGGCAACGAGGGCAATTAGGCATTCGGCGATCTCACGCCGCAATGCCTTGACATTGAAGTGCGCAAGGATGCCCATTGGATGCACCCTGCTCAAGTAGCTGTTCGAAATCGATTCGCTACAGAGGCTCGGCTTCAGATCGACCGTATCCTACCGCAAGCCCGAATTTTAGCACCTGCTTAGCGTCGCTGCACCCCCGGCAAATCGGCATCCAACTCAGCCATGATAGGGCCTTTGAATCGAATCTGAACATTGACTGGCCATGTGATGTGGGTACGGCTTGACTCGGTCTCCTTTATCTCTGGTGCTTTCGAGCACGTCGATAACTTAGGAGCGTATAGCATCCCCGTCGGGAGACCGGCAGGGTGCCCCACCCTTGCGGTATTTGCCAGGGTGGGAAAGAGAACGTGGGGTACCCCAACCTTCGCGGTTTGTGCGAAGGGTGGGAAGGAGAACCGTGGGTGCCCCACCCTTCGCGGTTTTGCGAAGGGTGGGATAAGAGAATGGACCCGAAAGGTGGGCCACCCGCCCCAGGTCGGGCAATTCGACCACGCGATTGGTACATTCTTTGGGTCTGATCAACCGTTGCTACTGGGGGACCTCAATGCAACGTGATTACGACGGGCACCCGCACCAGGTCTCGGTTAGGAGTGACGCCGTTGTTCCACTGTATCCGGGTGTAATAAAGGAACGGCGTTTTTCCGGATTTCTCGAAATTCGTTGTGGTGTCGTTATGATCGATGATTGAAAAATAGGCATACACAGTTCCAACACCGCTCGGAGGCAGACACTGCGAACCCGCAACATAAGTGGCTTTCATTATCTGATATGCGCTCCAATGAAGAAGATCAGACGAGAGCGCATAGGCAGCACCGCAGACAGTACCTACGGTAGCACTCCCCACCAACAGGTATTTCCCTAAATACGTATTGAACGTCAGAGTCGGCTGCGCCATTCCCGGGGCAACCGCAGAGCAGATAGAAGGAGGTGGACCTGTATATGGATCGGTCATCTTCACATTGAAACCGCTTCCATCCCAGGCGCGCCAGCTTGTCGGATCACCCAGTGTTGATGTGCGCATTACACAGACGACTTGGTTACCGTTCTTGGGGATCGCTCCAAAGGCGACATAGTAGAAGCCGTCCTGGGCCTGGACAACATTGGATGGTTCGAAATATCCATAGGGTGGGGGCGGACCTGTAGGATCCCACCGTTGCGGGGCAGGAGCTAATAGCTGTGCTGGCGGCGCCGCATGGGTAAAAGTATGTCCACCATCGGTCGAGACACCGTATGTAATCGAGTTATACCAGCACGGGTTTGCAGGACTGGAATCACCAACTTTGCAGTCGGCAGCAATCGGATCGTGAAACTCGTTATGGATTAGCCCATGAATTGTGCCGCCAACACGATACACAGACTCCACCCACTCCTGGTTATCGAAAGTATCGGCTGTTGAAAGATCATCGGAAATGAGCAACGGCGCGGTGCAGTCATGATGAAGGGACGAGAATCCTGAACCGAACATACCGTAAACGTGTGGCGCATCGCCGTCGTCCAGGAATAAGCTCCCGTCGGGCAGGCGCACGGCATGCGCGGGGGTGTCGGGAACGTCCAGCGGCTCGCAGGCATCGGTTGCGTAAGTGAATACCGTTTGCTCCGGGCCAAACGTGAACGTAATTTGCCCACTACTCTGGTTGGGCTGCGAAGACGTTCCTCCTCCGCCGCACCCGGTCCACGCAGCAGTGACAATCGAAGCCATCAAATAGATGATGAATTTCTTGGGAAATTTGCAGCGCGCGGCTGCTCGCAGAACCCGTACCATTTTGTCGGAAGCGGATAGAAGCAACAATGGTAAGCCCTCCGATGCCAGCAAGGCTTAGCCAGAGTTTAACGTCCTGCCATCGATTGTCTAGTACACAACCTCATCCCTGACACCCGAACGCTAGCGACGGTTTCAGTGGTGCTCCGTGACCGGTTGGTGTGGATTCCCCAACAAATGGCCGGGTGCCCCACCCTTGCGGTATTTGCCAGGGTGGGAAAGAGAACGTGGGGTGCCCCAACCTTCGCGGGTTGTGCGAAGGGTGGGAATAAGAAATCAGGCCACGGTTTTCAAGTCAATGCGCGGCCATTCATTGATCCTTACCCGCCCCTGTTCTCCGCAGGCATACTGCCGATAGCTGCTCCAGCGCCACTGCTCCGGTTCAGCCACGAGACCCCGCGATACAGGATTGCGGTGCATGTAGCGAAGCTTCT
>DASSQB010000381.1:0-6543 GCA_035702725.1 Terriglobales bacterium
GTAAAGTGGTTCAACGACGCGAAGGGCTATGGCTTTATCAGCCGCCAGAATGGCGAAGATGTTTTCGTCCACTTCTCGGCTATCCAATCCAGCGGCTTCCGCAGCTTGCAGGAAGGGCAACAGGTCCAGTTCGACGTCGTAAAGGGACCCAAAGGCTGGCAGGCAGAGAACGTCAAACCGCTGTAAAAATTTGAAGTATCCAGCCAGGAAAAGGGGCGGCACATGCCGCCCCTTTTTGATTTTTATGGTTCTTAGTCCGAAAGCCTCTAGATTCCTACCGCTTCGTAGCCCCCGGTTTCTCCCTTTCGCCTTGGCCGGGGGAAATAGTAGGGTGAGCGCATCTGCAGCCGCCGCTGGCGGAGTCTCATCCCGGCGTATAAAGCGGCCGCAATAACTCCTCCCGCGATGGCGACGGCGGCAAAGGCTTTGGCAGGATGCAACATCACCGGCTCGGCCATCCGGCTCGTAGCCATCGCCACCCGCCCTCTGGCGCCCAACGCTTCCTTGAAATCGCGTACTGCCTTTGGACCGCCTCGTTCCACGGCGCGGTGGGCGTGCAGCATGTCATAACGCCTGGGCAAAGAGGTATCTTCTCCTCCCCTCACTACGGCACGCTCCTTCCCGCTTTCTTCCTGCTGCGCCAGCAGCTCCTCCAGCGCCTCCTCCAGCACGCTAGGCCGAGTCCAAACCGCACGAAACGCTACCCGCCCTGACTTGTCAATCAGATAGGTCGAGTTGGGCCGGCCACCATACTGCCGATGCACCTTGCCGTCCAATCTGTCCAACAGGATTGGCATCTCAACATCTTCCTCCTCCCGGAACAGCTCAGCAGCCTCTGCCTTATCGTCGAGTGAACTATGTGCTGGCAGATCTTCCCCGGGGTGTGCCTCGCGCACATACACAAAGAGAAATTGCACGTCTCCGCCGGAATATTCGTTATGCAAGCTGTTAAGTCCACGGATCGAGCCCGCAGTCATCGGACACGTAGCGGACCCGAAGGTGAGAACCACATTCTTCTGGCCGACGTAGTCGCTCAGCTGAACTTTCTTGCCCTTCAGCGACGGCAACTCGAAATCGGGCGCCTTTTCCCCCGCTTTGGGGCCGTTCATCTGCCTGGCATTCAGCTCTTGGCCCAGTTGTGCGCGGTCGAAGCTGGTGTAGTTATAGGTTTTGGATCCAAACATGAAGCACTCCCTAACCCGCGACCAGGATATAAAATTTGCTGCCGGCCGGAGTTTCCAACTCTCCTGATGGTCCGACACAAAAATACGATGCCGGCGCAAGCCCGTTTGTTATCCAATGCTTGCGGCGATGTCGCGAATGTGTGATCGGCGCGTGCAACCAGAAGTCGAGCAATTGCCTTGCCAGGAAGCGCCTTGCCGCCGTCGCGGTCGGGCCGCTAAGATAACCGTTTTGATACTGCCTTCATACTAGGTGGAGGACTCATGCCTGCATTGCCGGTAGGAGCCATGGCCCCGGATTTCGAATTGTCCGGTGTTATTGGCGAGAAGCCGCACAAATTCCGCCTCAGCGACTATCGCGGCAAAAAGCACGTGGTGATTGCCTTCCACCCCCTGGATTGGACCCCGACCTGAGCTGCCCAAGTGCCGTCGTTCCATGCCGAACTGGCACGGTTCGCCGCACTTGATGCCCAGGTCGTGGGCATTAGCAACGATCCCGTCCCTTGCCACATTGCCTGGCAGAAAAAGGACATTGGCATGGTGGACTTCCCCCTGTGCAGCGACTTCTATCCCCACGGCCAGGTGGCTCGTAACTACGGCATTCTCCGTGAGGGCCCGCCCATTGCCGGCATCAATGAGCGTTGCGTCTTTATCGTGGACAAAGGCGGACGCATCGCCTTCAGCCGGGTCTATCCCCTGGACGAGACCCCGGAGATCCCTGAATTGATGGAAGTTCTGCAACGTATCCAGGAATCCGCCGCCTGAAATGTGTGGGGACGGGGCTTTGCCCCGTCCATTCGGCCGCCAGGCCGAATTGTTTTGAAGGGAAAATGCTAGCAAGGCACGTTCAACGCAGCCGGTGCTTCCGCGGCCTGAACGGGGCGAAGCCCCGTTCCCACACAAGCATCACTGTCTCATCCGGTCAATAGTTTGAAACAGCTGGCTGGTATCGGTGACCTCGACATAGGGTTGGCTCGAGTTCTTGTTGGTCACAACATATACCGTCGGCGTGTGGTTGATGCCAATTCGGTTGCCCAGATCCCGGTCCGCGTTCACTTCTGCCGCCAGCTTGCCCTGCGGGTCAATCATGAAAGGCAGATCAACCTTGTGGTCCGTGCCAAACCGTTCGGCAAAGCCGCGCAGGTTCCCGGGAGTGATCTCCAATTGGTGAGCAAACACCTGGTCGCGGAATTCGTCTCCCAATTTCTGCGAGTGGGTATCGAAATAGCGGGCTATCACCGCCGCGTTATAAGACCAGCTATGCTTGGGCAGAGGGAAATCGTGGCGAATCACAGGAATGTTGTACTGTTGCCCTGCCCGGTCCAGTAGCGGCGCCACCTGAGCGCACATGGGGCATTGCAAGTCCTCAAATACCACGATGGCAACCTTAGCGCCCTTGGGCGGACGCAGGACGGAATATGCGTCCGTGGGCCCGGCGGCCAGACCCACTGCCGTTAAGCCCAGAATTAATGCCAGTATTGCCATACCACGCATAGCGAAAAGCTTCATTCTGTTATCTCACCTCTGACGTACCAGGCCTTCGCCGGCTTTGGCAGCCCTTGGACGTACGCTTTCTGAATTAGATGCGCAGGCGCTCACCTTCGCCTATCTGCCTATGGTACCCGAAGTAACCGCCCCGGCGCGATTCTCCCCTCTCCCTTAGTCGTATCAAGCTCAATGTGGAAGCCCCGGACTTCAGTCCGGGGAAAGGCCACGTACGGTTCGTGGGCTTTAGGCCCGGCCATCCTCAATACTTGAACCTGTACCGCACCGTGGCCGCCACCTGCCGGGGATAGCTATAGTGCGTCCCGCCAAGAGTATTGCTGTTGTCCAGCAAGTAGCGGCTATTGGCCAGGTTCATCGCCGTCAGACGCACCGACCACGCCTCCCCGAACGACTTTCCCAGGCTCAGATCAAAACTGGTGTGGCTCCCCAGATGCGCGGGCCCATCGCCATTGAGGAAGCCTGAACCATAAGCTACTTCAGCGTTCGCCCAGCTGTGCCAGGGCAAGTTGGCCTGCACGCCCGTGCTAAGCGTGTCGCGCTGATCGTGGTCCAGGAAGTAGTATCCGGCCTCTGGCGGCGAAAAATCGCTCAGCCCGCCGGTTACCCCGCCCCGCCCTTGCGCATATTGATGCGAGTAAACCAGATGCCACTGCAGCGAACGCGACTGCGGGGAACGGGCGCTGGCCTCCCAGCCATGAATCCGCGCGGCGGCCAGGGTTACGGGAAAGAAGATATTGGAATTCCCCAGCACATCATGATCGAAGTAGTTGGTGGCGCTGGTGTGGAAGTGGTCCACATCGAGGCTCCAGCCGCGCACCGGAATGGTAAGGCCAAATTCATTCTCCTGGTCGCGCTCTCCGTGCAGCGGCAGAAAGGCGAAGCCCTGGGTGGCGGCCAGGTTCAGCAGCGGCCCACCTACCGTGAGCAGCGGAGGAGCCTGGTAATAGCGCCCATAGAAGCCGCGCAGCACCCAGCCCAGGCGTGGCAACTGAAGGGCGGCTCCCAGGCGCGGGTCGGCGGCAGTTTCGCTCAGCCCGCCCGAAAAATGGGTCAGCCGCAGCCCTCCGTTAAACGTTAGCCACTTCGCAGCTTTGAACTGGTCCTCCAGGAAAGCGCTCTCCAACTGACCGGACAAAATCGCACGCTGGCGAAGGGAAGTGCCGGCGAGCGTATCCGTAATCCCAAACAAGGTATTGTCCCGCTGGGCGAATCCCTGCACTCCAAAGTGAGCGTTGTTTTTGCCCTCCACCACTGCCAGGCTGACCACACCGCCGGCGTAGTTAGAGCCGCGATCGTCTTCCGGGCTCACCGGCAGATCCTGCGGCCCCCCGATGTAATGAGCGCGGTTGAAGTGGTAGAAAGGCGAGACGGTGAGCAGCACATGGTCTCCGGACGTATGCGCCCAGGAGAAGTCCACGAAATCATCCTGCTCGGCTTGCACATCGCGCGTTCCGTTGGCCTGTTGCCCGTAGGTGTTGGGAATCTGGTAGTGATCGCGGCGCGCCGAGGTTACCAGCCGCAGCTGGTCGGAGGGTGTGCTGTTGAAAATCAGCGAAGCGAAGCCGCCCAGCCCGTTCTCAGCGTCGTGCAGCGGTTGTGGTACCGGCGTCTCCAGGCCCAAGTCGCTGCGGTTGCCGTCGAGGCTGGCGTAATAGGCGAAGCGCTGCGTGTGGCTGCCGAAGCTTAGCTGGTCATCGGTGCTATGGAAGCTGCCGTAATTGAGCACCAGCTCGCCTTGGTTGTTGCGCTCGAAGCCGTTGCGCGTGATCACGTTGAACACGCCGTAGGAGCGGTCGCCGTATTCGGCGGAAAGCCCACCCCGCTGGGCTTCCAGCTGGTCAATGTTTTTCGGGTCAATCTGCGGGCCCACATTGCTGGCGATATTCGTGTTGGGCACGGGAATGCCATCGAGAAGCCAGGTCATCTGATGACCGCCGCGCACGTGCAGCTGGTCGTGTACCATCACCGCGCCCGGTACATAGTCGGTGACCATCGCCAAGCTGTTGCTGCGGTCGGCTCCGGGCGTGTTTGTGATCTGCTGCTGGCGAACCACGCTCACCGTGGTCGAAGATTCCGGTCCAACTTCTTCGGGCGTGGCCGTAACCTCCACTTCCTCCGATACCGACTCCAGCGCCATGGGGAAATGGAGATTCACCGCACTCCCGGAATTAACCGCCACCTTCAGCGACTGCTCCTTGAATCCGGGCGCGCTTACCGTAACCAGGTAACGCCCGGATGGCACCGCGTTGAATTGAAATTCGCCCATGGCGCTGGTGGTGGTCGTCTGCGACCACTGCGAATTCTGGGCGCGAATCATCACCTGTGCTCCCTGCACTGGGCGGTGCTCGGGGTCATGCACCAGGCCGCGCACGCTGCCGTAGATGGTGGCTCCGGCCACTGCCGTGAGCAGCACAATGCTGCCTAAAATGGTGGACAATGATTTCATTCGTCTAGGACACGGCGGTTCCTGCGCCGATGCTCGCCGCAGGACACACTCGCAACTGCGATTTACTTCCGGTGGTTCTAGAGATTTAGAGGACTAGTGGTGGGGCGCGGCCGGAGTGCTCAGCAGGGGCTTGCAAGGGCTGGAAGGCCGGCCCGCTGGCTCGAGTCAGCCGGGAAGCAGGCAGGCTGCCTTGGGTGGTTGGTGTTGTTGGAGCGAATAGCGCGGTGGTGACCGCCAGAAAACGGCAGCACTCGTGCCCGCAGGTGCGGTTGCTGATGCCGGCATCTTGCGGCATGTGGCAGTGCTGCTGGTGGCGCAGGCAGCAGGCGTGCGGCAGAACGATGGCCGGCGCCAGCGGGGCTAGCATCCCCGTCAGCATCGCCAACAGCACGCCTTGCGCAATCAGCCGCTGGATCATCGTTGCAGGGCTCCACCCCACAAAGAGGATATCGCTCGTACTAGGTTACATCATTCCGATATTTGGCCGCATTCCGTGCCTCTTGTGGCGCGGGCGCCCCCGCCCGCGACCCGCCGTTCATTAACTGTGGAAGCACAGGGCTTCAGTGTGTGCGTGAGAACTCCACTTTGCGCAGGTTTGCCGAGCAAGCCGAAGACCAGCTCTTGCATAAATCGCTCCAGGAAAGAACCCGGACCAACCGTGGAACAAGACCACGATTTTCAGCCCGAAGTGGCGAAAGAATACAAAGTGGAACCAACCCTGCGCCCCAGCGGGGCGAAAGAGCGTTCTCACCCACCCTCTTCAGCCCGCCAACTTGCCCGCTAGATCTGTCACCCTGAGCGAGCGCGAGTTGAGCGCACCGAAACGAGCGCGAGTCGAAGGACCTTGCGTTTGCTCGCACTGACGCTACCGTGGCAGGAAATTCTAATGATAATCACGTGAGGCTTGGCTCGGAGGTGCAGGTGGTCTTACTCCGCTCCCAAATACTTGTCAAACCACGCCACCGTGCGCCGCAAAATGTCCAACTGGTGCTCCGGCCGGCCGATGAAGTGCCCTTCGCCCGGATAAACCACATACTCCGTGGGCACTCCAAACGTTTTCAGCGCGTGCCAGAACTCGCGTGACTGCGGCGCCGGACACTCGCCATCGCGCTCGCCCACCAGCACCAGGGTGGGCGTCTTCGCATTTTTGATAAACGTCATGGGCGCGCTGCGCGCGTACACCCGCGGGTCGTCGTATACCGTCGCTCCAAAATACGGCATCATCCAGCGGTCAATGTCGTTTTCACCCGTATAGCTCAGCCAATCAGAGAGCCCCGCCCCTGAGACCGCGGCGTGGAAGCGGTTGGTCTGGGTCACCGCCCACATGGTCATGTAGCCGCCATAGCTCCAGCCGGTGATGCCTACGCGGTTGTTGTCCACCGGAAAATCCTTCACTACTCGGTCCACGCC
>DASSQB010000382.1:0-5155 GCA_035702725.1 Terriglobales bacterium
CCTGGAATTGCTTTCGGATCAACTCCACCCCGGCGCGGAAGTCTTCGGGTTTCTGCACCTTGCTTTGCAGGGCGCGGTCGAAGCTGTCCAAAATCGGCAGCAGGTTTTTGATGGCGTCCGCCAGAGCGAAGTCCTTGTACTCCTGCTGCTCGCGCGCCGTGCGCTTGCGGGCGTTGTCGAACTCGGCCTGCAGCCGCGCCATGCGGTCCAGCAACAGGTTGCGTTCCGCCTGCGCCTTTTCCAACTCGCCACGCAGGGCGGATACATCCTCGCCCGCGGCTGGCGCTTGTGCCTGCTCCTCCGTTGTTTCTTCAGCCGGAGGCAGTTCGTGTTCCAGGTCCAAGTCTCGTGGTTCCGTTTCTGTTTTGCCGTTGCCCCTTGTCATGGTTCACTCTGATTCGTTCAGGATTCGGTCGAACAGGCGCGCGATGTACGACACCGCCGTAATGGTGTGCTCGTAATCAATGCGCGTGGGCCCAATTACCGCCAACGAGCCCATCACCTCGCCGCCCACGCGAGCCGGCGCCCCGATCAGCACCAGGTTCCGCATGTGCGGCTGGTTCTCGTCCAACCCGATGATCACCCGCACCGCCTCTTCTTTGGTATTGAGATAGGCGCTCAGCAGGTCAGCCAGCTTTTCCTTCTCCTCCAGAGTTTTGAGCAGTTCCCGCAGCCGCTGCCGGTCCTCTTCGCTGACTACCAGGTTGGAGGTGCCCTCCACCCAAACGGTTTGCTTGCCCTGCTCGCTCTCCAGTGCGCCTTCGCGGTAGAGAGCCTCCACCGACTGCATCAACCGGTCATACTCACTGCGTTCCTGCTCGATACGGCGTGCCAGTTCCGTGCGCAGCGCTTCCAGGGTCCAGCCTCTGAAATTCTCATTGATGTAGCGCGAAGCCGAGTCCAGGTCCGCCTGACCCAGGTCGTGGCTCATGCGCAGCACCCGGTCGCGCACCACGCCAGAGCGGGTCACCACCACCGCCAGCACCTTCTGCTCCGCCAGGCGCGAAAAGTACACATGGTCGAGCGCATTGCGCGAGCCGCCGGTGGTCATGGTCACGCCCACGCTGTGCGAAATCAACGACAGCACGTGCGAGGTGCGCTCCATGAATTCGTCGGGATTACTGATCCCTCGCAGCACACCCTTGATCATGTTAGCGTCGGCTGGCGCGATCTGCGCCTTGCCCGTGAGCTGTTCCACGTAGTAACGATAAGCCTCGCTGGTGGGCACGCGTCCGGCCGACGTGTGCGGCTGCTCCAGATATCCGGCATCCGACAGGTCTGCCATCACGTTGCGGATGGTGGCCGCGCTCAATCCTTCCCGGCTGCCCCGCGCCAGCACACGCGACCCCACTGGCTCGCCCGTGGAGATGAATGTCTCCACAATCGCGGTCAGAATCTCGCGCTCCCGTTCCCCCTTGGGCCCAGGCTGTGCCATTGCAATTACGATGCGAGCGTCCCTTGAACCTCCCAGAACCGCTCGCGAGTTCTCCTAAGTACTTTAGATGCTGCCGCTTAGCTCAGGATTCATGTCTGGCGGAACTACCCCCCTGTGAGCCCGGCCTGGCTGCGGGCAGCTTGACCACGCACTGCTTCAAGGATAGCTTAATTTCCTTCGTGTCAAAACTGCTAAAAGTCTCCCGCAGGGGGTTTTTAAAGGCCTCTGCCGCGTTGGGAGGATGGACTGCATTCGCCGCGGCGCCGGTGTTCAACAACATGCCCAGTACTCGCCAAAGCAAGTCTGCCAAATCGGAAAACAAGCCGAGCGTCGCCGTGGTAGGCGCTGGCGCCTTCGGGGGCTGGACCGCCCTCCACCTGCTGCGGCGGGGAGCGCAGGTGATGCTGATTGACGCCTGGGGCCCGGGCAACTCCCGCGCCAGTTCTGGCGGCGAGACCCGCATCATTCGCGGCACCTATGGCCCCAACCAGCCCTACACCAAAATGGCCGCCCGCGCCCTCCAGCTTTGGCAGGAAAGCCAAAAGCGCTGGAACCGCGTGCTTTTTCGCCGCTTGGGCGTGCTCTGGATGGTAGCCCGCGAGGATGACTCCTTCGAAAAGGGCTCTCTGCCCATGCTGAAAGAGGCTGGCATCCCCTTTGTTGAATTGAGTTACAACGACCTCTCTGCTACTTATCCTCAGGTTAATTTCGATGGTGTGCGCTGGGCCATCTTCGAGCCCGAGAGCGGCGGCCTCATGGCTCGGGAAGCCTGCGCTGCCGTGCGCGACGCCTTCCTCTCCGAGGGCGGAAAGTACCTGCAGGGCGCGGTGCTCACCCCTCGCATCGTCGCCGGTGAGTTGCAAGGCCTCGATCTGCAGTCCGGATTGCACGTCGCCGCGCAACGCTACGTTTTTGCCTGCGGGCCGTGGTTGGGCAACATGTTCCCCGACGTAATCGGCGACAAGATACGTCCCACCCGCCAGGAGGTATTTTTCTTCGGGACTGCGGCCGGCGACGTCCGCTTCAATCCCGAGAAGATGCCCATCTGGGTGGACCATGGCGAGCGCTTCTTCTACGGTTTTCCCGTGATAGAGCGGCGCGGCTTCAAGATAGCCGACGACACCCGCGGACCCATGTTCGATCCTACCAGTGGCCAGCGCGTGGCCAGCGCCGAGGGCCTGGCCAGCGCCCGTGAGCACCTCGGCCTGCGGTTTCCCGCTCTCAAAAACGCGCCGCTGCTCGAATCCCGCGTCTGCCAGTACGAAAATTCGCCCGATCAGAACTTCATCATGGACCGCCATCCCCGCGCCGCCAATGTCTGGCTGCTGGGCGGCGGCTCCGGCCACGGCTTTAAACATGGCCCCGCCGTCGGCGAAATGGCGGCAGAAATGGTGATGACAGAAAAAATCCCCAACCCGCTCTTTGCCCTCTCCCGCTTCAAGTAGCGAATTTTGTGTCGCATGCGTGGCGGGCTGCTCACCGTACGCTTAACTTTACTCATCGTCATCCTGAGGAAGCGCGAACCGCGTCGTCGCAGCAAGCGCGACGAAGGACCTGCTTATGTGGCGCGGGTGCCTTCGCCCGCGACCGCCCTCCGACAGCAGGACGTCATGCTGAACCGCTTTAGCGTTGAAGCATACGACGGCTGGAACTACGCGCTGCCAAAACTGGCCGCGGCGGCCTCGGCGCTGGGATGGATGGCAACAATGTTGTGCACGTTGGTGAGCTTTAAAACGTCCTCCACCAGGCCCTTGGCCCCGGCCAGGCGCAGCTCGCCGCCGCTCTGTTTCAGCAGCCCGCACACCATCATGATGATACCCACGCCGGTGCTGTCCACCCGGCTCACGTTGCTCAGGTCGAGCACAACTTTCTTTTCCTTGTCGCGCACCAGCGCCGTCCCCATCCACTCCAGGTGCTGGGCATCGCGGCCCAGGATGATTCTTCCTGCCAGTTCCAGAACAATCACGTCCGGCGGAATGCGTTTGGAATGGATTTCCAGCATGGGCTTTCCTTTCGTGCAGCGCACTTACGGGGCGCACGAAGTTTGCCCTGTGCCGGGCAGGAAGTCAATGGAAGCGTTAAACCGCGGGACGGGGTTCAACCAAAACTAGTCACTAGGTACTGGGTACTCCCGGCTAACTACTGAATCTGAATCACATTCTCTGGCGACGCCGCCTTGATTTCACCCAACCGCTCCGCCACTTTGCGCGCGAATTCATAGAGCGACTTGGCGTGCGGGCCCTCTTCGCCGGCCAGCACCGCCGGCAGCCCCGTGTCGCCTGCCTTGCGAATTTCAGGGTCGAGTTCCACCCGCCCCAGGAAGGGAATGTCGAATTGCTTGGCGGTCCGCTCTCCGCCGCCCTTCGAAAAAATGTCAATCTCCTCGTGACAGTGCGGGCACACAAAGTAGCTCATGTTCTCCACCAGACCGACGATGTCCACCTTCACCTGGCGGAACATTTCGATGGCTTTGCGCGCGTCCTGCAGAGAAACGTCGGAGGGAGTGGAAACCACGATGGCACCGGTGAGCGGCACCGTCTGAATCAGCGACAGCGCCACGTCTCCGGTGCCGGGCGGCAGGTCCACGACCAGGTAGTCCAGTTGGCCCCATTCCACCTGTCCCAGAAACTGCCGCACGATGGAATGCAGCATGGGCCCGCGCCAGATCAGCGGCCGGTCACCGGGATTGAGGAAGCCGACGGAAATTACCTTCAGGCCATACCGCTCCAAGGGTTCGATGCGGTTTTCGCCAATCACCCGCGGGGTCGCGCTCGCGCCCAGCATGAGCGGTACGTTGGGACCATAAACATCGGCGTCAAGCAGGCCAACCTTGTGCCCCAGCTTGGCCAGCGCTACCGCCAGGTTCACCGCCAGCGTAGTTTTGCCCACGCCGCCTTTGCCCGACCCGACCGCGACGATCGAATCTACTCCGGGAATCGGTTGCGGCCCGGGAGCCTGCTGTCCGGGACGAGGCGGCATGTGGGAACTCACGGAAGACCCTCCCCTAGCGGCGGAAACAGCGCCGCTAAATCTCGATTATACGCGCTGTCACAGGCGCTTGTGATGTGCTCGGAAGTTTCAAAGTTTCCAAGGTTTCAAGAGCAACGGCGATCGTGAAACTTTGAAACATTGAAACCTTGAAACCGCTCCGAAAATCCCCGTTGCTCCGAATCCTGGCCTCCTCCATAATATGAAGCTCCCCCGCCACTCTATGCCTTCCGGTCGCAAATCCGCTGTTTCGTCTTCGCAACTGGGGCTGTTCTCCGCCGCACCGGCTCCCGCTCCGGCATTGGAGCTTAACCCGCGCCAGAGGGAAGCGGTAGAGCATGTTGCCGGTCCCATGCTGGTGGTGGCGGGCGCCGGCACCGGCAAAACCACGGTGCTCACCCAGCGCCTCGCCCGGCTCATTCGCGAGGGCCATGCCCGTCCCGGCGAAATCCTCGCTATCACTTACACCGACAACGCCGCCGACGAGCTCAAGCAGCGTGTCACCGTCGAGCTCGGCCCCGGCGCGGCTTCCGGCCTGCAGGCCACCACCTTCCACGCCTTCTGCTACCGCATTCTCCAGGACTGCGGCAAAGCGTTTCGCGTAGTTGAGCCCCCGGACCTCTGGGTCTACCTGCGCCGCCGCTTGCCGGAGCTGCAGCTCAAGTACTACACGCGGGCGGTGCGTCCGGCGCAATTCCTGGAAGCGCTGCTCGACTTTTTCGACAACTGCCA
>DASSQB010000383.1:0-2016 GCA_035702725.1 Terriglobales bacterium
GAGCCCAAGATTCTGACCCAGCGCCTGGTCACGCCGCACCCCGAGCGCCTGTCCTACATTCGCTACGCCCTGCGCCAGGGAATGACGGTGAAGCAGATCGCCAAAATGACTTCTATTGATCCCTGGTTCCTCTACCAGCTCAAGCAAGTCACCGACATGCAGCTGGAGCTGGAGAAGGTGGCGGCCGAAAATGTCCCGGCGGAGCTGTTGCGCGAAGCCAAGCGCATGGGATTCTCCGATGCGCGGCTGGCCAACGTCTGGCGCCTGGAAAATGGCAACTCAGGAGCGGAAAAGATTCGCCAGTTGAGAAAGAAGAACGGCCTCAGACCGGTGTACAAGCGGGTGGACACCTGCGCTGCCGAGTTTGAGAGCTTTACGCCGTATCTGTACTCCACTTACGAAGAGGAAGACGAGGCCACGCCCACCGCAAAGAAGAAGGTGATGATTCTGGGGGCGGGCCCAAACCGCATCGGGCAGGGAATTGAATTCGATTACTGCTGCTGCCACGCTTCGTTTGCGCTGCGCGAGGACGGCTACGAGACGGTGATGGTGAACTGCAATCCGGAAACCGTCTCCACCGACTATGACACCAGCGACCGGCTCTACTTCGAGCCGCTGACGGTGGAAGACGTGCTGTCGGTTTACGAACACGAGGCCGCAGGAGGCGCGCCGGTGGGGGTGATTGTGCAGTTTGGCGGGCAGACGCCTCTGAATTTGGCGCTTCCATTGAAAGCCGCCGGGGTGAGCATTATCGGCACTTCGCCCGAGTCCATTGACCTGGCGGAAGACCGGAAGCGTTTCGGCAAACTGCTGGAGGAGTTGCAGATTCCGCAGCCTTCGGGAGCCATCGCTACCTCCGTGGAAGAGGCGGTGGAAGGGGCGGAGCGTGTCGGCTACCCGGTGCTGGTGCGGCCGTCCTACGTGCTCGGCGGGCGGGCCATGGTCATCGCTTACGACGATGAGTCGGTCATCCGCTACATGAAGGAGGCGGTGGAGTATTCGCAGGAGCGTCCGGTGCTGATTGACCACTTCCTCGAGGACGCGATTGAAGTGGACGTGGACGCGCTTTCGGACGGGGAAGACGTGGTTATTGGTGGCATCATGCAGCACATCGAGGAGGCCGGGATTCACTCCGGCGATTCGTCCTGCGTACTGCCCGCGGTGGACATTCCTGACTACCTGCTGGCCACCTTGCGCGAGTACACCTTCCGTCTGGCGCGGGCGCTGAAGGTGATCGGGTTGATGAACATCCAATTCGCCATTCCGCGCAACCCCATGGAGAGCACGCTGGGGGGCAACGGCAAGGGCGAGAAGGTATATGTGCTGGAAGTCAACCCCAGAGCGTCGCGCACTGTGCCCTACGTTTCAAAAGCCACGGGCGTGCCTCTGGCCAAGATTGCCGCCCGCCTGATGACCGGACGCAAGCTGCGCGAGTTTTTGCCGGAGAACATCGAGCGCGCCACCGACCTGGGCACGGGCAACTGCTACTACGTCAAGTCGCCGGTCTTCCCCTGGTCGAAATTTCCCGGAGTGGACACGGTGCTGGGCCCGGAAATGAAATCTACCGGCGAGGTGATGGGCGTGGCTGATAATTTTGGCGAAGCCTTCGCCAAGGCGCAGCTGGGCGCCGGGCAGAGTCTGCCGACAAGCGGCAGGGTGTTCATCAGCGTGACCGATCACGACAAACCGCACATCGCACCCGTTGCCAGGAAGTTTGTGGACCTCGGGTTCAGATTGGTGGCCACCAGCGGCACCGCGGATGTGCTGGAAGCCGCGGGCCTAACCACCGATCGCGTGTACAAGGTGAAAGAAGGCCGGCCCAACGTAGTGGACTTGCTCAAGGGCGAGAAGATTCAGCTGGTTATCAACACGCCGCATGGCCTGGAACCCTGGTTCGACGAGAAGGCCATACGCCGCGCCGCGGTGACTCACCACATTCCCACCATCACGACGCTTTCCGCCGCGCGTGCGGCCGCCGAAGGCATCGCCGCGCGCCAGCGCGGGCAGATCAGCGTG
>DASSQB010000384.1:0-9831 GCA_035702725.1 Terriglobales bacterium
AAGTTTGTGCGGCGACTTTATGTCGGCCAGAATTCCCGCTTTGCCCTCCTCCAGCACGTAGCGGGTGCCGCCGGCTCGCGCGCCGGCAATGACCGGGAGCCCCAGGGCCATGCACTCGGCCAGAACCATGCCAAAGGATTCTTCCAGGGAGGGGTGAACCAGAACGTCAGTTTCATCGACAAGTCTCTTCATCATGCCAAAATACGAGGTATGCCCTGCGAACTGGACCCCTTCCCCCAGTCCCTTTCGCTTTGCCCACAGCTCGGCGGCTTCTCCGCTGCCGTGATCCTGCCCAAACATCAGCAATCGCGCCTCGGGCAGTCGCTCACGAACCATGGCGAATGCCTGCAGCAGAACCTGGCCGTTCTTACGTTTTCCCCACCCCGCAAGCGCGCTGGCAAAAGTCAGCTGGCCCGTAGAACGCGCGCGCGGGACTGCTCTTGCCAAAGAGAACACTTCGTCGGCCAGGGCGTTGGGAATTATTGCCATGGGTCCGCGATAGCGCATCGTCTTGACAAAATGTTCGGCTAAGTAAGGTGAAACGGCTGTCATGCGGGCAGCGCGGCGTACCACCCGATACGCCATCAGCACGCGTGAAGCGCGGTACGGGGTGAAGTTGTAGCGGAGGATAGTCAGTGGCGCATCATGAGCAGTGACCAGCGCAGGGGAACCGCTGTCCAAGGCAGCCAGCGCAAATTCATAGGTCCAATGCGCGTGAATCAAATCGCACGGGTCGGAGCGCATGGCGCGCAGCAGATCCTGGCGTTCCAGCGCAAAGAAATCGCGCGCTCGATGACGAGCCCGGTAGCGCCCAATGTGAATGGTCAGCCGGGGACCCCGGAAAGTACACGGCTCTGAGATTTCGGGGGCAAGGGTGAACAGCGAGACTTGATGGCCGTGCGCCAGCAACGCTTCTACAACCATCGCCAAACCCGCGTGGCGATAGCCCTCCGGCATGGTCGCCCCTTGCTCAACGTGCGCTGCCAGCATGGGCAGGGTCACCGGACCCGCAATTCCCAGTTTCATGACGCCTCCTGCATGCAGGTTTGGATGGCGCGGATTATGCGGCACGGGTTGGCGGCAGGAATTAGCGTGCTGCATCTTCAGGCCTCGCCCACGCCGCGGAAGAATACGCCATCCATCTGCAGCATCCGGCCTGAAGTGTTGTCGGTGAACGCCGGAGAAAACGCCCAAGGTTCAAAACCCAGGCTACTCAGATGGTCCCACGTATCCCGAAAAAGGGACTGACCTTCGTACAGCGGCACAAAAGACAACTCGATGTGCACACCGGCAGCCCGGGCCAAAGTTCGTCGTGCGCCCTTTATGACTTCACTCTCGAAGCCTTGGACATCGATCTTGATGAATACTATGTCGTCACCGGCTATGAAATCAGAGGCCACATCGTCCAAGGTTGTGACCTGCACCATTTCTTTGCCCACACAGGCGGAAGACGGTGCGGCCGCGAGATGAGCGCTCAGCATGGGTAGGAGTGAGCTGGACCCCACATTCGCTGAGATGTTGATGGTGCTGGTGCCTTGCTCAGAGCCTAGCGCCACCGGAGGGGCGACAATCCATCGTGCATTGCCGCGCGCTGCTCTGAGCAACTCGCTATGCGAGCGCGTAAGCGGCTCGAAGGAGATGACTCGGCCGTCAAAACCAGCATCGAACAAATGACTGGCAAAACCGCCCGTACTTGCGCCTACGTCGAGGACCGCTGTGACCTCGTGGGCCCTCAGCATCCGACAGAGGCCCGCCCACTCCGACTGCTCCGGCAGAAAGCGACGAACCTCGAAGCCCGCTCCGTGGAATATCCGGCGTACTACTCTTCTCACTTGCATTTCGCTACGCGAATCAAGAAGCCAATGACAAATAAACCTCTAGTGATAACTTCGCTGCACGAGCATCTGCCTCAGCGCCGCCGCCACAAACCGGCTGTTGTAAACGAGATACCTTCTCCCCAGCCGTCGCGGCTCCCGGCAAAGGCGGAACAGCCACTCCAGACCGTGCTCCCGCATCCAGCGCGGCGCCTGGCGCAGGCTGCCGGCATAGATGTCGAAGGCCTGGCCCACGCCCAGCATGAGTGGCACCCGCAGCCGGCCGGCGTGCTGGTGCATCCAGAATTCCTGCTTGGGGCAGCCCAGCCCCACCCACAGCAAATCGGGCGCGGCGCCATTGATCTGGCTCACAATCGCCGCGTCTTCTTCCGCTGAGAGCGGGCGGAAGGGCGGAGAGTAGCAGCCGGCCACGCCCATGCCGGGGAAGCGCGCCTTCAGTTCCGCGGCCAGGCGCTGGGCGATTCCCGGCCCTCCGCCGTAAAAGAAGTGGGAGTAGCCCTGGCGCTCGGTGACCCGGCAGAAGTCCCACAACAGGTCGGGCCCATAAACCCGCCGCGGCATGCGATAGCCCGAGCGCCGGCCCACCCACACCAAGGGCATGCCGTCCGGACAGACGCTGGCGGCCTGGTTGAGTACCTGCTTGAAGGCGGGCTGGCCCTGCGCCTCCATGATGGCGTGCACATTGGTCAGCGTGACGTAGCGCCCGCGCGGACTTTCGGCAATCCACTGCTCCATCCTGCGGATCATCTCGCGAATCTGCACCGCGTCAACGCGCACGCCCAGCACATCGAACGTGGGGAGTGCGGGCTGCGGCCTGGGCAACTCGGCGATGGCGGCGTAATCCGGCATCTGCTCTTTGCTTCGCCTACACGCCGCGCATGGCAAACACCAGCGTGTGCAGCAGGATGGCAACGTCCATGAAGAAGCTGCGGTGGCGGATGTAATAGAGGTCGTACTGGATGTTTTCGTGGATGAGGAAGGCGCGGTCGGCGCTCAGCTGCCACAGGCCGGTGATGCCGGGC
Organism: Terriglobales bacterium; assembly: GCA_035702725.1. Taxonomy (GTDB): domain Bacteria; phylum Acidobacteriota; class Terriglobia; order Terriglobales; family Acidobacteriaceae; genus JAICWP01. The sequence goes on from DASSQB010000384.1 coordinate 2,858, forward strand.
AGCACCTGCAGGCGCTGGCGGTGGCGCGCGCTATAACCTTCCACCAGGAAGGGCATCTCCGGGCGCGGACCCACCAGCGACATTTCCCCTTTTAGAACATTCAGCAGCTGCGGCAGCTCGTCCAGGCTGCTGCGCCGCAGCCAGCGGCCGAGATAAGTGATGCGCGGGTCGCAGGATTCGGTGGGCGACTTCGAATAGGCGGGCGCGTCCGGGTGCATGGTGCGGAACTTGTAAACCTGGAACAGCTTTCCCTGTTTGCCCACCCGTTGCTGTCGGAATAAAGCCGGCCCGGGAGAATTCAGGCGCAGCAGCGCGGCAATGGCCAGCAGCAGGGGCGAAAGAACCAGCAGCAGAGCTGCGGCGGCGGCGACGTCGAAAACGCGCTTGGCCGCCTCGTACATTGTCTTGGGCGCAGGGCCGGCCACGGAACTCAGAAGCAGCCCGTCCACATCCACATGCTGGGTCCACAGGTCCGAGGGCGCCGCCTGGTTAGGGACAAAAGCCACGGAGACGCCGGCAGCCGCGGCTTCGCTCGCCGTCTGCAGAAATTTTTCCGGTGCCAGCGAAGGGATGGCCACCACCAGCACCTCCGCATTAATCTCGAGCAGCAGCTTCCTGTCTACCGGCCCGCTGACCACGGGAACCGAGCGTTTCCTCCGGTAGTCGAATTCGGACACTGCCTGGCCAGCCAGGGCCGGGTCGTCATCCACCACCGCCACCGGGGCCAGGCCCAGCTTGAGCGAGCGCGCCAGGGCGGAAAACACGCGCCGGCCGGTGTAGCCGGCGCCATAGATCACGGTCTTGCGGATGCCGAAGCCCTTTTTATGCAGCATCCGCACCAGCCATAACAGCAGCTGCTTTTCCGCAATCAGGCATAGCGGCACGATGGCCATGGCCAGCGCGAACCACCAGCGGGAGAACAGCCGGCCGGCGAAGAAGCTCACCGGAAACGTCAGCAGGAAGGCCTGAGTGGAGACGCGCAAGGCTCTCTCGGTTTCCTTGATGCGGAGCAGGCCGCTGCCCTGGCGATAAGCGCCGTCGCGGTCAAGCATCAGCACAAACAGCACGGCGAAACCGGCTGCGGCCCCGCCGATGACGTCGGGGGCGTAGTAGATGTGCTTGCCCAGGCCCAGGGTGTGGTAAGCGCTGTAGGAGAGCAGGACTGCGGCCGCCACCGTGACAGCATCGGCTGCGACTTGCGCCGCCGTATGCAGCCTGGCCAGGCGGTCCACGAAATCAGCCGCGCGCGCACGCGGACGGCTGATGGCCAGCGCTGCCGTCGGAGACAGCAGGGAAGATTCCTCAATGCCGGCGGAACTCATGGAACTTTAGGGGCGAGTCTCTGGGGCGGGTTTTACGCGAACCGTAGCCAGACACGCGCAGAAGGCGAACCAGGCGGCGTTGGCCGGGATGTGCAGGTTGAAGTCCAGCAGGCTGTGCACCAGAATGCCGCAGACGCCCGCGGCCGCGCCCATCTGCAGCCAGCCTGTGGGCTCTTCCAGGCGCTGCCGCAGGCGGCGGAAGGCCAGGCGGAAGAACAAGGGAAGCGAAATCAGGGTCAGGAGTGCGGCGGCGATGCCGCCTTCGGCCACCAACTGGAGGTAGTCGTTGTGCGCGTAATCAATCACATCGTCAGTGACTACCGTCTGGTAAGCGGGATAGACGGCGGCAAAGGCGCCCATCCCTATGCCGCGCGCCAGGTGGGCGCGGGCCATGCGCAGCGTGTCGGCGCTCACCTGGCTGCGCATGTTGGCGGTGAGCTCCCGGGATTCGGACAGCTGCTCCCAGCGCTGCCAGACGCCTCCCGGGTCCAGCCAGAAAAAGGAGGTGCCGGCCAGGAGCGCCAGAGTAAAGCCGGCGATGAGCGCGCGGTCCCGCTCCAGCGAGGCAGGCTGCGCGCGGAACACAACCACGGTCAGGAGAGCAAATTCGGCGAGCAGCGCGATGACTCCGCCGCGGGAGCCGGAGAGCAGCACAGAGACGACGGAAATCAGCACGGCAAAAAGGACGAGCGGGCGCCCCGGATGCCGTGGGCGCAGAGTCAGCGCCCACGCTACCCCCAGCGGGATCAGCATCTCCATCAGCCCGGCATAATGGTTGTGGCTGACATAAGGGCCAAAAATATAGCCGCCCCAGCGCGGCTTAATGATGCCGTAAAGAAGCCCCGGGCTGGAGAAGAACTGCAGGATGGCGAACAGGGCCAGGGCGAAAGCATAGATCGTGACCGCCAGCGCCGTGCGCCGCCACAGCCGGGCAGAAGCAGCGGAGAAGTACTGCAGGGCCAGGAAAAACACGAGAGCATACACCGCCAGCTTAATCGCCGACTCGTGGGTGGCCGCCGCATCCAGGGTCAGGCCGGCGAGCAACTGCGCCAGCGCCAGTGCCAGTGCCACGAGCAGAGAAATGAATAGGGGAGACCAGGGCAGTTTCAGGCTGCCAGCGCGCGCACGCTCGACTGCCCAAGCCAGCGCCAGCAGCACGATGGCGCTGCCCATGCCTGCCCACGCCCAAGGCTGCACGGCGCCAAACGCCAGTGGCGCGGCCATCAGCACCGCCACCAGCGGCCAAGCGGCGATTTCGGCTGTCCGGCCGTGTCCCACGATTGCGGGCGTGAAACTCGGCGCGGCGGCGAAGCTGGTCATGGCTGCGGAACCTGGGCGGCCGCCTGGGTTTCGCCCGCTGAGATGGGACGCACTGAGACATCGTCCAGCCAGAACTGGCCGCTTATCTCCATGGGGAAGGAGCGGCTGCGCGGCCGCCACACCGAGAGCCGGATCACTTCCGCCGACGCCGGCGTGGTGAACTGCGCTGCAACCCGGCGCCAGCCCTGGGTTCCCACGGTGTCTGCGCTGGCGATACTGAGGCAGGCGGGGCACTGCGGGTCCTCGACCCGCAGCCGCGGGCCGCTGTCGGAGGTGAGGTGGGCTGCGCGCACAAAAGCGGAGAGCATGTAGGTTTGTCCCGGCGCCACCGGCACGAACTGATACGCTGGCTCGTACTCGGAATTGTCGGGCACCGTGAAATCCAGCCGCAGAGCGTGCTTGCCGCTATGAGCCTCCTGGTCAGCCGAATCCACGCTGAGATAAGTGTGCGGCTGCAGGTGCCAGTCGAAGCCAGCCTTGAGCGGCGGCTGCTCGAAGCCGCCGTTGTATACCAGGCTTGAGGCCGGATTGCCGCCCACGACTCCCGTCTGCCGCAGATACGTCCACACTTCAGCGGCGGCATGGTATTGCCCATAACGCAGCAGTTCCTCGACGTAGCGGGTCGCGGCCGCATGCGGCAAGACCGTCCCCGCTCCCGCCATCTCTGCCCAGAATTTTTCTGCCAGCCCCGGCGTACCGTGGCTCACGAGAAACGACAGGAACTGCAGGCGCACCTCTGGATCCGCGGAACTTAGCAGTTCGCGCCAAACAAACGGCGCATCGGCTCCGGCGCGCAGCAGCATGGCAAAGGCCTGGGAGGCCTGCCAGGGTTCAAGGCGCAGCAGGCGCTGCAAATGGGGCATAGCGTCAGCCGGGCGGCGGGTGATCGCGTAGTGCAGCCCCGCCTCCCAGGCCAAACGCGGCTTGGCCGGGGCCAGGCGGGCAGCGCGTTCGAAAGCCGGGTCGGCGCAGCCTGGGTCGCCGGCGGCGTAGCACGCCTTGGCCAGCGCCGACCAGTACTTGGCCACATGGGCATTGAGACGCGTGGCTCGGCGCAGTTCTCCGACTGCTGGGCTGCCGCCCTCGGCCCACAGATAGGCGGTCCCAAGGTTGTAATGCCATTCTGGATTGTCCGGATCGAGAGCCACGGCCCGCTGCAGCGTGGGCACGTCCAGAGAGTCTCCCCAGGTCCCGGCCAAACCCACGCGAGCCAGGATGGCGATCAGCCACAGCCCGGGAACGAACACAGCCAGCAGGAACAACACCGCCCGCCAGCGGCAGGAAAACGACAGGCTTGCCGATTCCGTGCTCACCCGCTGAACTTCGCTCCGACTCTCTACGCAGACGAGGTTCGTTCTGCTAGCGCTGCGAGCCGCTGATGCCATATCCATAGCTGTATTCGCCGTAGTGGCGGTAGCCGTAGCGGTAGTAGCCGTAGTCGTAGTAACCGCCATGCCGCTGGTCGAGCTTGTTCAGGGCCACTCCCAGAATCCTGGCTCCGGCATCGTCCAGGATGCGGCGGGTGCGCAGCAGGGCGGCACGCGGCGTCTTGCCGCTCTCCGCCACCAGGATGACGCCATCGGCCAGGTTGGAGAGGATGGTGGCATCGGTGACCAGCAGCACGGGCGGCGAGTCAACGATGATGTGCTCGTAGCGGCAGCTCAGCTGCTTCCAAAGCTCGGCCATGCTGTCGGAGCCCAGCAGTTCCGCCGGGTTGGGAGGCACCGGCCCGCAGGGCAGCACCCAAAGATTGGGTTGCTCGGGACACTGCTGCAGGGCTTCTTCCAGGGCGTCCGTCCCGGACAGTACGCTGCTGAGCCCCTTGTCGGCGTTGAGATCAAGGATGCGGGCGACGCTGCCCTTGCGCAGGTCGCAATCCATAATCAGAACCGGCCCCTTGCGCTGGGCCATGGCCTGCGCCAGGTTGAGCGCGGTTACCGACTTGCCTTCCCCCATGTGGGCGCTGGTTACCAGCACGGTTTTGGGCGCGGCCGGCGCCGACGACAGCAGCACCGCGGTGCGCAGGGCGCGGTAGGACTCGGCCAGCACCGATTTGGGGCGGTGCACCACGGTCAGGGCTACCTCGCTCTGGCGCCTGGCCGGGCGCCGGCTGTGCAGCCGCGCGATGAGGCCGCGAGCCGCCGGACGGGAGGAGCGGTCGAGCGGAATCACCGCCAGCGCCGGAGCCAGGAGCAAGCTCTCAATCTGGTCGGCGGAGTGGATCGAGCGGTCCAGACCTTCCTGGGCGAAGGCGCACATAACGCCGAGCACCACTCCGCCCAGCAGGCCAAGCGCGATGTTCAGGGGCTTGCGTGGCCGGATGGGCGCTGCCGGAGGCAGGGCGCTGTCTACCACGTGGATATTGGTCGAGCGCAGTCCCGCCGACACGGTAGCGTCTTTCAGCCGCTGCAGCAGGCTCTGATAGAGCTGCTGGTTGCTTTCAAATTCCCGCTGCAGGATGTTGTGCTGTACCAGCAACTGGTTCAGCCGGCCCAGATCTTCTTTTTGGCGGGTGAAGGCCTGCGCGGCCAGGCTTTCCCGGCTCACGGCGGCGTCGTAATCGTTGCGCACCCGCTCGATTACCCGGTTCTGCTCGCGCGCGATCTGCGCCTGGTACTCTCCTAACTGCTGCTGCAGGCGCACGGCCCGGGGAAATTTTGGGCCATACTGGGCCGTAACTTCCGTGTACTGGCCGCGCAAATCGGCCGCCTTCTCTTCCAGCTTCTGCAGCAGTTCGCTGTGCGCCAGGGCAGCGACCTGCGCACGGTTGGCTAGCACCTGACGGTAGAGCGACTCCTTCTGGATGCGTTCGCTCTCCGCATTGGTCAAATCGCGGCTGACGTCGGAGAGCATCTGCTCCAGCACGTTCTGCTTGTCGCTGGTGTTGACGATCTGGTTCTGCCGCTCGTAGCCGACCAGCGCCTGCTGTGATTTCTCCACCTTGGCCTTGAGTTCGTCCAGTTGCTGCTCCATCCAGCCCGAGGCCTGGCGCGTGGCATCGTATTTTTCGCGGAAGTTGTAGTCTACGTAATTGTTGACCAGCGCCGAAGCCACTTCCGCCGCCAGCCGCGGGTCGGAGCTTTCAAAGCCCACCAGCAGCATGCGCGTGCGCGGCACCAGTTGCACGTTGACCCGGCCGCGGAAAGCGTCAATCAGGCTGAGCTTGCGGCTCTCCTGATCGGCCGCTGGGGCGGGTGGCTGGCGCGTAAACGCGGGATTGTCCGCCAGGCGCAGTTCCTGGATGGTGCGCCACGCCAGGTTGTCGCTCTTGAGCACCTGGATCTGGGTTTGCAGGAAAGCATCGTCGGCTTCGGCTTTTTGATAAAGCTCGCTGAGCGACTGAATGAGAGGAGTGTCGGCTTCCACCTCCACTCTCGCCGTGGCCCGGTAGATGGGAGTCATGCGGTAGGAGGCGATCAGCGCCAACGTGGTCAGAACCAGCGTCGCAGTCGCCACTGTCCAGCGCCGTTTGCGCAGAACATTCCAGTAGGTGGCCAGCGAGATGTCATCCCCAGCCATCTGAGTGTCCGCCTCGAGCGGCGGCAGCAAACGCCCGGGCGGCGTCAGCGGCATCTGCTTGACCACTGTCGCCGGTTCCGCAGCCACCAACTCTGGGCGGGCAAGACCGTTGCCATTCGTGTTCATTTGGGGGTTCTCTTCAGAAGCGATAGATGGCCAACCCGGTGGCCATCTGCAGCGCTGCCTCGGCGCCGCGTTTCAGGGCGCGGCGGCCGGAGCTGTCGGGCACAAACAAGATGTCTTCCGCCACCAGCGCGGGATCCGGGCTCTTGCCGGCGAGGAGTTTTTTCAGGTCAACTGCAACTTGGCGGCGCCCGCCGGGCGCGGCCGCGTCGCCGTGGATGATGACCGCCTTGCTGCGCACCGCCGTGGTCTTGAGATCTTCGGCCAGGGCCAGCGCCTGCAGCACCGTGATGCTCTGCTTGCCCGTCTTGAGTGGGAAGCCGCCCGGGCGGTTGACCGCTCCTACCACGTACACGATGCCAGCGCGCGGCACCACGATGCGGTCCCCGGGGTAGATGTCAATGTTCGCGGTTGCATCTCCCTTTCCCAGCAGGGGCTCCAGATCCACGCTCACGGCGCGCGGCACCTCGGTTTGCGCCGAGCGCGCTGCGAGCGCCCGCACCGCGATGTCGCCCCGGCGCACGATGGCCACCGTGCCCGCGTCTTCCGCTACTCCTTCCGCCTGGGAAAGCACGTCCAGCAGGGTGGTGCGCCCCAGCACTCGGTACATCTGCGGCCTGCGCACCGCGCCCGTGATGGCGACGGCGTGCACGCGGGACTCGCGCACCGAGGTGCTCACCCGCGGATCGC
>DASSQB010000385.1:0-6402 GCA_035702725.1 Terriglobales bacterium
TCCGCCGCCGAGACCATCGCCTTCGGCCGCAGCCTGGCCTCTTCGCTGGCGCCGCCCAAGCTGGTGCTTCTGCGCGGCGAACTGGGCGCGGGCAAGACCACGCTGGTGAAGGGCATCGCGGAAGGGTTTCAGGCGGCAAAAGAGGAAGACGTGACCAGCCCCACCTTCACCCTGGTGCACGAATACCGCGGCCCGCGAGTGAACGTCTACCACATTGACCTCTATCGCGTAGATACGCCACGCCAACTGGAGACCCTGGGGCTGGACGACTTGATGAGCGACAACGCAATTCTGCTCATCGAGTGGGGCGAGAAGTTTCCGCGTTTCGTGCGCGAGCGGGACCTGGAGATTGCGCTGGAGTCACTCGGAGAAGACGAGCGGAAAATAACGATCGCCTCCTAGTGGCAAGCCGGAGAGGATTACCTGGCAGCGCGGTATAACTTGCCATCGAACTGATAGGTCTCGCTGGAGCTCTTGTCGGCAGAACTGTTCGCCTGCACGTGCAAATCCTTAATCCCCCGAGTCGCTTCAGGTCCGAAGCTGAAGCCTTCAACCACGGGCGCTTCTTCGGCCGCGAATAGCGGAACCCAGTCCTGACCGGCTTTACGGAAAACAAAGATCTGGCAATTTCCCGTGCCGCCGCAAAGCAGATTGGTGCCCTGCAGAACCAGCCCCGGTGCGGCCCCGAGAGATACTCGCCGCGCCAGAAGCTCCTTTTCCCACGAATCGGGCGAATCGAAGGCGGCGGCTTCCACGCCGGCGATCACCTGCTTGAGCTCTGAGGCGCTCAAATTCAGTTTGGCTAGGGTTTCTTCGCGGCGCAGGTGCTGCATTTGTCCCAATGCGAACAGAGTGCTGACGGCGAGAGCGAAGGCAAGTACAGCTCCTGCTTTCTTCATATTTCGCTGCCCTGACTTCCGACTCCTGACTCCCGACTACTGGTTCTTGGTCCGCTCGTCGCCGGCGACCAGGCCATCCTTCAGATGAATCACGCGGTGGGCATAACCGGCGATGTCGTGCTCGTGGGTGACCAGCACAATGGTGTTTCCCTGCTGGTGCAGGCGGTCGAACAGGGCCATGATCTCGCTGCCCGTCTGTGAGTCCAGGTTGCCGGTGGGTTCGTCGGCCAGGATGATGGCAGGATCATTTATGAGGGCGCGGGCAATGGCTACGCGCTGGCGCTGGCCGCCGGAAAGCTCGTTGGGCTTGTGCAGCATGCGGCTCTCCAGGTCCACGGCGCGCAGGGCCCCGCGAGCTCGGTCCGCGCGCTCCTCGGCGGGAATACCGGCATAAATCAGCGGCAGCTCCACATTGTGCAAGGCAGTTGCCCGGGGCAGCAGGTTAAAGGTCTGGAATACGAAGCCGATTTCCTTGTTGCGGATTCGCGCCAGTTCGTCGTCGTCCAGTTCGCTCACCAGTTGCTGGTTCAGCCAGTAACGGCCGGACGAAGGCGTATCCAAACAGCCGATCAGATTCATGAGCGTGGACTTGCCCGACCCGGACGGGCCCATGATGGCCACGTATTCATTGCTGTTAATGCGGAGGTTGATGCCGCGCAGGGCGTGCACCTGCTGCTCCGAGCCCATGTCGTAGGTCTTCCACAAATCCTCGGTGCAGATCATGCACTGGTCTGGCGGCGTTACCGTGGCGCGTTCGCTCATGCCGGCGACTTCGGTTGCCATTGTCATCTCCTGGCCAGTAACTTGCCAACCCTAAACCCTTCTATGCTTGGACGCGGCGCAACGGCAAACGTCACGAGCCTTCCTCGTCCAGCTTCTTGGGAGCGGAATTATCAATGCGCACGCTGGCTCCGTTGCGCAAGGTACGCAGAACCTTGTAGCTGCCGGTGACGATTTCGTCGCCCTTTTGCAGCCCCTTCAGCACCTCAATGTCGGTGGTGCCGCTTATCCCCGTTTCCACCGGCACAAACACGGCGCGGCGGTTGCGAATTACGAACACACCCTGAATTTCCTTCTTGTCATCGCTGTTGGTGCTAACGGGCAGCGAAGCGGCCTGCACCGAGCCCTGGCCGGGATTTTCACGCAACTCGGAAGTTTTGCGCACGGTCAGCGCCTGGATGGGAATGGCCAGCGCGTTCTGCCGCGTGGCGGTGGTCACCTTGGCCGTGGTGGAGAGCCCGGGCCGCAGATTGTCAGGCGGGTTCTGCAGGGTCACGACCACCTTGAAATCCTTCGCTTCCTGGCTGGCGATAGTCTGCTGCGAGGTGGAAACTCCGGTGGAACGCACCACCGCGTTGTTGCCAATCTCGGTAACCGTGCCCTTGAAGCTCCTGTTCGGGATCGCGTCAATGGTGACTTCGGCCGGCTGCCCGAGCTGCACGTTCACAATGTCGGTCTCATCCACCTTCACTTCGGCGGTGATGACCGACATGTCCGCGATAGTCATCAGCGTGCTGCCCGGCGAGTTTTGAATGCCGATGACCACAGTTTCGCCCTCGCGCACCGGCAGATTGGTCACCAGGCCATCATAGGGAGCGAAGTAGTAGGTCTTGTCGAGCACGTCGGTGACGCGCCTGAGATTTGCCTGGTTCTGGGTGATGCGGCCCTGCGCCGATTCCAGTTGCGCGCGCGATTGAGCAATCTCCGCCTGCGACTGTGCCACGCCGGCCTCTGCCGCTTCCCACGCTGCTTTCTTGGCATCGTAATCGGATTTGGCGATCAGGGCGTCTTTGTACAGGCCTTGAGCGCGCACCCAATCCAGCTTGGCGCGATCATCATCCGCCTGGGAACGGGCCAGGTTGGCCTGTGCCGTCTTCAGCGCCGCTGCCGCCGCAATCGCGTCGGTGCGCGCCGCTTCCAGGGACGCACGGGTAGCGGCGACGTCAGCGGAGGACTGCACGTTCTCCAGTTGGGCGAGCAATTGTCCCTTCTTGACGTGATCGCCTTCGCGCACAAACAGCTTGGTGATCTTGCCAAAGGCATTGGCGCTCACGTTGACGTAGGTCTTGGGCTTGATCTCGCCCGAACCGGAAACCACCGCCGCCAGGTCTTGCACCTGTGCCTTGCCGGTTTGCACCGTGACAACATTTTTGCGGCTTTGGTAGACGGTAAAGGCCACAATCGCGGCCAGCACCAGCCCGGCTCCTATCCCCAGAGCGACTTTTTTCCAGGGCTTCATCTCACCCCTGTGTCTCACCTCGTCCACGGGGCGGACAGGTGGAGATACGGTCTCAGCGCGCAGGAAGTTCCCTGATGCTATGGTCATACGAGGCATGCCCCACTCCCGGGGAAATTCCGCTCAGCGCGCGGGGCGACCTGCGAATCGTGCGGTGGGAGCAAGTCCAACCCTATAATAACTTCGGGGGCCCACCCGACCCAAGCTGATTACAGCGGAAGGGCCCTAAAGGCTGTTTTTTTACATCTTTACATAGACCTGGCCGCGTAACCTGCCTTGCTTTGCGGCCATCAAATACTTACAATGAAATGACCAGACGTCTGTGGAGGAGTGCCCCATAATGCCGGCTGATGGTTTTCGGCGCACTGTCTTGGCGACGATTTTGGCAGGGTGCGTTTTACTGGGCGGCATGGTTTTCGCCCAGGATTCCAAGACCGATTCCGAGAACAAATCTCCTGCCAATCCCGCGGTAAATTCCAAAGATTCGAAGGCCCAGAACGACGCCAACAACGGGCAAAGTCAGGAAGATCCGCTCAAGCGCCCCATCAGCATCAAGCAGCGCAAAAAGAACGAAAAGGCGCTGCACATAGAGTTGAGCAAGACCTACAAGAAGTGGCTTGATGAGGACGTGCGCTGGATCATCACCGACCAGGAACGGGAAGCGTTTCTCAAGCTAAGTAACGACGAAGAGCGCGATCAGTTTATCGAACAGTTCTGGCAGCGCCGCAACCCCACTCCTGACAGCGTAGATAACCCCTACAAAGACGAAATTTACCGACGCATTGCCTACGCCAACGAGCACTTCGCCGCCGGCATTCCGGGTTGGAAGACCGATCGCGGCCGCATGTACATCATGTACGGTCCCGCCGACGAGGTGGAATCGCATCCCTCGGGCGGCACCTACGACCGGCCCATGAGCGAAGGCGGGGGCACCACCTCCACTTATCCGTTCGAAGACTGGCGCTACCGCTACCTGGAAGGAATCGGGCAGAACATCATGATCGAGTTCGTGGATACCTGCATGTGCGGCGATTACCACATGACGATGGACCGCTCCGAGAAGGATGCTCTGCTCTACACTCCCAACGCCGGCCTTACCTTTTACGAGCAGATGGGAATGGCGAACAAGGCTAACCGCTTTACCAGCGGCGGCATTGAGCGCCTGGGTAACGGGCCGATGGCGTCCTCGGAAAACGCAAAGGAATTCGACCGCCTGGAGCAATTCGCCAAGTTGCAGGCGCCGCCGGTGGTCAAGTTCAAGGACTTGGAAGAGATCGTCAGCCACAAAATCAGCGTTAACCTGATGCCCTTCGATGTGCAGACCGACTTCGTGAAGGTCACTGACGACACTATCCTGGTGCCGGTGACGGTTCAGATCAAATACAAGGACATGACCTTCCAGACCAAGGAAGGCGTCTCCTCGGGCGTGGTCCACGTCTTCGGCCGCGCGACTACTCTTACCGGACGGATTGCGCAAACTTTTGAAGACACCGTCAAAGTGGATGAGCCGGCGGAGTTGCTGGCCAAGGAAACGGAAAAATCGTCCGTGTACTGGAAGGCGCTGCCTCTGCGTCCCGGCCGCTACCGCATTGACCTGGTAGTGAAGGACGTAAACGGCGACCGCATGGGCACCTGGAGCCGCGGCATCCTGGTACCGGAATACAGCGAGGACAAGCTGGCTACTTCCTCGCTGATCCTTGCCGATGACATGGAGAAAGTTCCCAACCGCGATGTGGGCACGGGAAACTTCGTGATCGGTACTACCAAGGTTCGTCCGCGCCTGGCTACGGCTGATGGCAAACCGCCCACCTTCAAGCGCGACCAGAAGGTTAATTTCTGGATGCAGGTGTATAACCTGTCGGTGAACCAGCAGACTCACAAACCGCAGGCCACCATCGAGTACAATCTGGTTAATGCAGCTACAAACCAGGCGGTGCTGCATAGGGTGGAATCAACCGATCAGATGGGCAACATCGGCGGTCAGTTGACGCTGGAAAAGAGCTTATCGGCTAGCGCCTTGTCGCCGGGCATATATCGCTTAAGCATCAAGGTGAACGATAACCTTTCGAAACAAACGGTCGACCCAACAGTGACCTTTGCCGTTGAGTAAATAACTCACGTCCCCAGCGAGGTGGCGAGTTGAAGACCTGCAAGCTCTATCGGTTAGCCGTGGCCATGACCCTGGTCCTGTCGGCGTCCGCGTGGGCTGCTGGCAGGCCGGCGACTGTCACGGGTTGGGTGCACAGCGCCGCAGGCGTGGCGCAAATGGGAGCGGCGGTGGAGATCATCGCTCCCGGCTCGCTGCAGGCGGTTCGTGTCTTCACCGACGAAAGAGGTCACTACGCGGCCAAGGGCATCCTCCCCGGCATTTACCACATTCGCGTGACCGCGCCATCCTTCCTGCCTTCCGTGCGGGAGAACGTTAGCCTGCGGGCCGGCACGGAGCGTGTCGTCAACTTGACCCTGGACACGCTGTTCGATGCGATGCAGACCCTGCCGCGCAAGCCTGGAACCAGCGACGACGATGACTGGAACTGGACGCTGCGCTCCTACGCCAACCGTCCCATTCTGCGCCTGGTCAACGGGCACCCGGAGATGGTGTTCGGCGAGAGCAGCGACTCTCGGGCTCTCAAAGGTCAGGTCGCATTCGTGGCCGGGGCCAGCGACAATTTCAACACCGCCTCCTCCGGCGACATGAGCACGGCCTTCTCCGTCCAGAGCTCCGTGTTCAGCGCGGGCACGCTTTCGTTTGACGGCAATGTTGGCTATGGCAGCGGTACTCCTGGTGTGGTGCGCGCCGCTTATACGCACAGAATGGAAAATGGCTCGACGCCGCAAGTCGCCCTCACCATGCGCCGCTTCGCCACTCCCGACAGCGTATTGCACGACGGCGCTTTGCAGGCGCTGGCTCTGACCACCTCCGATGATTTCAGCCTGGGCAATGCCCTGGAATTCAGGGTTGGTAGCGAACTGCAGACCATCCAGTTTATGGGCCGGGTTACTGCGGCGCGCCCCTTCGGCTCCGTCACTTTTCATCTCTCACCCGATACCGTGGTGGAGTACAAGTACGCTACTTCCGAGCCTGATACGCGACTAGAGAAGGGCTTCGACTCAGCCCCCGCGGATCTGAGTGAGTCCAGCCCGCGCATGTCCGTTCTAGGGGGCAATCCCGTTTTGGAGCGCGCTCACCATCAGGAAATTGCCATTTCGCGCCGACTGGGGAACACCCGCGTGCAAGGCGCTGTCTACTACGACCGTATCGCCAAC
>DASSQB010000386.1:0-4219 GCA_035702725.1 Terriglobales bacterium
GCGGACGAGTGGGCGCGGCACGTGGGCGATGAGTTCGTGTTCAATATCAAGGAAAACGGCAACCCTCTAACCAAGGCCGACCGCGTGGCCACCATCCGCAGACAATCTTCGAGCAGCCAGGTGACGGACATAGGGGCCGTGGTACCCGACTCCATGGATGTGCGCGTGTTCGGAAATACCGCCGTCATGCGCGATACGCAGCAGCCTACCGTTCGTGCGCGGCCTTATCGCGCCATGCGCATCTGGGTGAAACGCGATGGACGGTGGCAACTGGTTTACAGCCAGCAGACGACGATCGAGAAGTAACTTTTTCTTGGCAGCGCACGCGAGATGCTTCGGCGCTGAAGCGCCTCAGCATGACGCTCGTCCAAAGTGATGGCGGCTAGGCAGCTACGCTATTGCTGCTGCGCTTTCATATAGCGGTCGAAGTAAGCGATGGCATCTTTCACGGCTTGCGCCTGAATGGGATCGGGCGCATACGCGCCTTCGGGGTTGCGGCGCACAAAGATGAACCCGTGCTCGTCGTGATCATATGATTTCCACTGCACTTCCTTCCCCGCCTCGCGCAGCAGTTCGTAATTGAGGCGGAAGACGTCCTGGTGGTGGTCACGGTCACGCCCCTGGATGAAAATTGGGGTGGTGATGGCGTTAATGCGCTTCATGGCCACCGCCATGTCGAGTTGTGTGCGCGCTTCGGCGGTAGCCTTGCGCTGCATCTCTTCGGTGTTGACTTTCAGTGTTTCCGGCGGCCGGGGCGTACCCGGCGCGGGGGGGCGCTTGGCCAGGTAGTCCATTGATGCCGGCTCGCTGGCAATGCCGGCGCGCAGGCCATGATACTCGCTGGCAATTTTCATCAGCATTTCGCCGCCGTGGCTCAGTCCCAGGTAGCCGACGCGATTCGGGTCCACGTAGGGCAGCGTTTTCACAAATTTAATGATGGAGATGGCATCTTCATACTCCAGCGGCCCGCGGTTGAAAATCTGCCGCCCTTCCTGCTTGCCCTCAACCAGCGGCTTGCCGTAGGTGTCTTCCACTTCGGCGCGGTAGCGCATCCAGGCCACCGCATAGCCGGCTTTCAGAAATTGCTCCAAGGTCCAGCTTCCGTTCTGCGTCCACTCGCGAATCCAGCGCACGCCCATTCCGCCGTTCATGTGGGCGAACAGGACGATGGGGAAGGGTCCGTTGCCCGGCGGCTTGCGCAGGCCGATGGGCGCATAGAGGCCATCCACGGTTTCGACGTAGATGATGTGCAGGGGAAATTCTGAGTCTTCCACCGGCTCCACAACTTCCGTGACTGGGCTCGGTACGGGCTTGGTGAAAAAGATGTGGTCGGGGTCTAGGCTGGCGTTCTTGCCCTGCTGTCCAAAAGCAGTTGCGGCGAGCACAACCATAGCCGCAAAAAACAGAATAATCGCCCGCACAATACCTCCTGAGCACGGCAGCAGTTAGGCCTTCTTGCTCACTACCGCCTCGATGCTGGTGCCGAAATCCTTGAGCATGACCACGGCGGCATTGCGCCCGGGGGCGCCGCTGACGGAACCGCCCGGATAAGTGCAGGCTCCGGTCTGGTAAAGGCCGGGAATCGGCATGCGGTGCTGCGCCCAGCCCGGCATGGGACGCATGGGTCCGGTTTGCGCGGCGTTCTGCGCGCCGCCGTGAGCGCTGCCATGCCAGAAGTGCGGGTTCATGCGCTCGAAGTCAATCGGGCTCTCGATGAACTCGCCCAGGAACTTGTCAGGTGTAAGGCTGGGGCAGAACCGCCGCAGCTGTTTGAGATTCGCCTCCGCCACCTGCTTCTTGATTTCGTCCCAGTGCTCGGGACCCTGCTTGATGTCGTAGGGATACCAGGTGACCAGCTTGAGCGTGTGCATTCCGGCAGGAGCGCGCGTGGGGTCGGCCGAGGTGCAGCAGATGCAGTGCATGGGCGGGTCTTCGGTGTTGATGTTGCCGCAGGCATCGTCAAACGCCACGCGCAGCGCGCGTTCCGGCGAAACCAGCAGCCCGGTTTCCGCGGGCGAAATGGTGCCGCCCCCCTCCAGCGGGAAGACCGGGGGGGCGGTGGTGGCGTAGTGGCTGACAAACATGGCTTCTTCGGCCTGCCAGGTGTCCACGCCGTCCAGGAAGTCCTGGGGCCAAAGCTCACGCGGTGCCATGTCCACCAGGTGCTTGATGTGAACCGTGGAGACCACAGCCTTGTCGGCGCGGTAAGAAGTGCCGTCGCTGCACTCCACGCCCACGCAGCGGCCATTCTCAATTATGAAACGCTCCACCCACTTGTTAGGCAGAATCACGCCGTTGTGGGCTTCGATATAGCGGCCCAGAGCTTCGGCGAGCTTGCCTGATCCGCCCTTGGGCATGGGACGCCCGGAGTGCTGCTGGCCGAAAGCGGTGTAGGCTACGCGCCCGCTGACCGGCGCGTCCGGCGCTTCCGAAGTGATGTGCGCCATGAACACCATGAACGCGCGTGTGTGTTCGTCCTCATAATTCGCCTTGATGATTTCCCAGGCTGCCATGGCCAGGCGGCGCTGCCACAGCTTTCCGCGTGGGTGGGCTGCCAGGCGCTCAGGAAGCGACGGGCCGAAGCCAATGGGCGTGAAGGTGGACTCGCGGAAGATGGGCGCCACCGAATTGAATTCCTCGTACATGCGGCGGTAGGCGGCGCCGTCCTTTTTGGAAAACTTGGCAAATTCGGCGATGGTGCGCTCCACGTCGCGCCACTGGGTTATGTGGCTGCCGTCGAGGAACGCCATGTGCAGTATTGGATCGGGGTCAATGTACTCAAGCCCGTAGTCGCGCAGAGGGATCTCGTTGTTGCGCAGCATAGGGTTGGACTGGATGAAGTACTGCGCGGTGGAGCAGACGTCGTCCTTGAAGCCGCGCAGGGTCAGTTCGGCGGTTTTCACGCCGCCGCCAATGGTGGGTCTTCCTTCCAGCACCACGCAGCGATAGCCCGCCTTGCAAAGATAAGCCGCCGTGATCAGGCTGTTATGGCCGGCGCCGGCTACCACGACGTCATAGCGCTCAGCGCGCGGGCCCTGCTGGCCGATTGCCGCCAGAGGCTTGAGAACAAGGGGGGCGACTGCCGCCCCTTTGAGAAAACCACGCCGCGTCATATCGCTCATGATGTCGCTCCTATTTGTCTGTGGACTTGCCCGCTGCCGCGGGTGGCGCGCCGGCTGCCGTCCCCTGCTGCAGCGAAGGTGCGGAGTGGCACGTGCTGCACACTGTTTTGGCGTGATTCTTTTCGTGGCAGGAAATGCACACGCCCATGGTGGTAACGCTGGTTCTCTCATACATTGCCGGCATCTCCTGCACCGGGCCGTGGCAGTTCTGGCACTTCAGGCCCGCAGCCAGGTGAAAGCGGTGGCCCCACTTCACACCCGGCATCACTTTGTAGACGCGCACCCAGGGAATGGTCTGATGATTGTGGTCAAACTCTGCCAGTTTCTTAATCGACGGCGAATCGGTAGCCACCGATTGATGGCAGGTCATGCAGGTCGCCGTGGCGGGGTAGGTCATCATCGCGCCGGGGTCGGGATTGGTGTGGCAGAACTGGCAGCCGATTTTCAGCGCCAGGTGGGTCTTATGGCTGTAGGGCAGAGGCTGCGCCGGCGCGGCCGGGTGCAGCGGGTTGTCGGGCACAAGCTGGGGCGGATATTGAGGCGCGCTCTGAGCGGGCAACATCACGGCAGCAAAAAGCAGGACGGCCAGCACTGCAACGAACAGCGCGACAATTGGCTTAGGTTTCACAACCTCACCTCCCGTTCTCCTACGTTTTCCTGCTGACCACTTCTTCAATGCTGGTGCCAAAATCCTTCAGCATAACCATGGCCGCGTTGCGGCCGGGCGCGCCGGTAACCGAGCCGCCGGGATGAGTAGTCGCTCCCGTCTGATACAGGCCGGGAATGGGCATGCGATGCTGCGCCCAGCCCAGCATGGGGCGCATGGGACCGGATTGCGCGGCGTCTGACCGGCCGCCGTGGGCGCTGCCATGCCAGAAATGCGGGTTCATCCGCTCGATGTCCAGTGGGCTGGTGAGGAAGCGCGCCAGAATCTTGTCGTCGGTAAGGTTGGGCGAAAAGCGACGCAGGTAGTTCAGGTTGGCCTCGTCCACCTGGTGCTTGATTTCGTCCCAGTGCTGCGGGCCTTCCTTCAGGTTGTAAGGCTGGAATCCGATGATCTTCACGGTATGCATGCCCGGAGGCGTGCGCGAGGGGTC
>DASSQB010000387.1:0-7881 GCA_035702725.1 Terriglobales bacterium
CCTGCAATGCTACTTCCCCGGCTCCGTTGGCCGCGTGAACGAGATATTCAGGCCAGTGGTGAAAATGACGTCATTCTTCTTCTTCCCCAGCGGCGGGTTGGTGACGTAAACGTCGCTGACTGAGTTCTGCCATCCCAGCCACTTGTTGATTTTGGTCACGGTGCCGGCGTCGAATGTGAAGCGGTATTCGCCCAGATCGCTCAAATCAGGGAAAAAACCCAATTTCTGCGAGAGCAAAGTGCTGGCGCCGAGTTTATGGGTCAGCTCTTCCCCCAGAATGCCGGCAGGAAAATTACGCGTGAAGGTGGAATAAGCCTCATGGGTGTAGTTCAGGCCGGCAAGAAGATCCAGCGTAGTGGCCGGCGTGTTGACGACGTGCACGCCCAGGCCGCCGCCCAGAACCGAGCGCAAATCCAGGTTCTGCAGATCGTCCGTGGCAAAATCCGCGCCAGCAAAGCCGAACAGACGCGGGGTGAGGTCGTGATCATAGCGCGTTCCCCCGCGGATGGCGTTGGCGGTGGTGCTGGGGATTGCCCCTGGCGCATCGTTGGTGGCATAAACCGAGTTGGCATATAGACCGAGTTTGTCGTGGAGAGTCTTGCGGTCGGCTGTGAAACTCAGGGCCAGATTTTTGCTTTCGCTATTGCCACGCGTGAGGGCGAATCCGAAATTGGCTCCGCCCTCCCAGTTCTGCAGCAGTCCCGGATGTTGCGCCTGCGCGTAAGCCACCTGCTCCGTCTCGCTGCGGATCGAGGAGACGTCCTCCTTGGAAACAGTTACAGTTGTGCCGTTCCGTTGCTGCACTCTCCAGGCATCCCCTTGGGCGACAACCGGGCCCGCAAGCGTGCGCCCATCCTTCATCTGCAAATGTAAGGGCACAATCGAGGAAATGGATTGCACGGCCACCCAATCCACGGTGACCTGGCCGGCATAATCTGTGTTGATTATGAGTCCCTTGCCGTCGGACTTGACTATGGTGCCAGTAAGGCGGTCACCATTATGAAGCGCAACCTGATCCGCATTGGAGCTGTAACAAAGAATCGCGATACTGAAGGCAATCAGCAGGTGTCGGGCCATTGCAATTTCCTCCGATTTCACGAAGCACTTTCATGCATTGAGGCCGTTATGACGACCGTACAAATTACCAGCTTGCACACCTTTGGAGTAGCCACCCTAATTAACAACTGCTCCAGTCGCAAACGGGAGCGCTGAAGGCTGAGCGCCTTCTGCACTTCATGCTGTCTTTCACTCCGTCCTCAGACTAATCGTTTTCTACTATTGTGAGACGCGCTCTCGCCTGACTAAATTGTTGGCCAACTATTCGGGCCATGACCGGCGGGCCAATCGCCCCTGACCGGCATTCGCACTCGGCTTCTGTCGCATTGACCTTCTGTGGGGTGGGATGTGAAGAGATTGGGTCTGCTGTGTCTCCTTGTGTTCGCAACCTCTGCCTGGGCCCAAAGCAACTACGCGGTGCTCAGCGGCAGCATCACCGACCCGCAACAGCGGCCCGTAGCGGGCGCCAGCGTCCAGTTGAAGGCGCAGGCCACCGGCGCTACCCGCCAGCTCGTCACCAACAACCAGGGGCTTTTTGACGCGCCCGGCCTGTTGCCCGGTGATTACGAACTCCGCAGCGAAGCCAAAGGTTTTGCTCCCGCGGTTCAGATGCTGCGCCTGGAAGTGGGTCAGCAGCTGAGGATCGCAATGGTTTTGAAACTGGCCTCCATCAGCCAGACTGTGGAGGTAGGCGCACGCACCGAGGTGCTGCACACCACCGATTCAAGCGTGGGCGAGGTGGTGGAACCTGCTTCCATTCAGAATCTGCCGCTCAACGGCCGCATGCTGGTGGACCTGGTGCTGACCGTGCCCGGGGCGCACGTGGGTTTTGGCGCGCAAGAAGGCGATAAGAACCCGCTCTACTGGCGGCCCGGGCAGCGTTCCGCCGTGGTCATCGGTGGCAGCCGCCCCAATGCCAATTTCTTCCTGCTGGACGGAGTCAGCAACACCGATCCCACCTTTAACACTCAGAACCTGAGCCCCGCGCCGGACGCGGTGCAGGAATTCCAGGTGGAAACCAGCAGCTACACCGCGGAGATGGGAGGCGCCGGCGGCGGGCAAATCAATATCGTGACCCACTCCGGTACCGGCCACTTTCACGGCACGGCATATGAATTCCTGCGCAATAGCGCCCTGGACGCCACTACCTACGATTCCATGGGCAACAATCACCTGGTGCAGAACAACTTCGGCGCTTCCCTGGGCGGACCCTTGCCGGGAAAGAAGACGTTCTTTTTTGTGAACTACGAAGGCTTGCGCCACGCCATGGCCGACCCTCAGATCGAAACTGTTCCCACGCTGTCGGAGGTCAAGGGCGACTTCAGCCAGAGCGGCCACACCATTTACGACCCCGGCAGCACCCGGCCCAATCCCAACTTCAATCCCAAGCTGCCCGCCAGCCCTTCAAACCCTCAGTTCATTCGCAGCCAGTTCAGCTACAACGGCCAGGCGAACGTCATCTCGCCCGCACGAATCAATCCCGCCGCTCAGCTTTTCTTGCGTCTCTATGTGCCACGGCCGAACATGGGCATGGACGGCGGCGTGGACTCCAACAACTACCTGGACGTGCGCAATGAATTGCAACTGCAGGACCAGGGCACGGTGCGTGTGGACCACATATTCAGCAACAGCGACACCATGTTTGCCCGCTATTCGCTCTCCAAGGAAGATGGCTTCACCCCGCAGAACCTGCCCGGTTTCGGCGCTTATGACAACAACCTGGCGCAGCACGGCGTAATTTCCTGGAATCACGTCATCTCCAGTCGCAAACTGAACACGCTGTCGTTCGCCGTCTCGCGACTGGCCATGGACCGCACCTCGCAGAACAATGGCAGGAACAACATCGTGGGTCAGTTAGGGATTCAGGGCGTGGGCTTCGGCGGCCAGGGCGCCTGGGGAGCTCCCTGGTTTGCGGTGCAAGGCTACTCTGGCATGGGCGACAGCTTTGCCGCCACTCCGGTGGAGTCCTGGGACACGATTTCTGAACTTCGCGACACCTTTGCCTGGCAGCGCGGTCGCCATGCGCTGAAGTTCGGCGGCAGCTTCCGCCGCTACACCTGGCCCATGTGGGGCTTCTTCCAGAACCGCGGCCATTACCAGTTCACCAACGGCTTCACTTCTCAGTACGCGCTGAACGACGGCAGCGGCTCCGCGCTGGCCAGCTTCCTGCTCGGCCTGCCGGTGGTAAAGCAGCGCCAGGCGGGAATCCCCAAAATGGACCTGGCCAACTGGGGCAGCGCCACATTCGCCGAGGACAGCTGGCAGGTCACCAACAACACCACCCTCAGCCTGGGCCTGCGCTATGAATACACCAGCCCCCTGTATGACAAGCAGTACACCAACTCCAACCTGGTGTTTCAGGATGGCGCGCCCTCGGTATTTATCGGCGGGCAACAGGGCTATCCCAAGAGCCTGATGTACTCCAACAAGCACAACTTTGCCCCGCGGCTGGGGATTGCCAAGAACATTCCAAACTGGGGCATCGTGCTGCACGGCGCGTACGGGATTTTCTATACCCCGGTGGATATGAACACCTGGTGCAACCAGCGCCACAATGTGCCCTACGTCTTTCCCGAGACGCTGCAGAGCAACAACTTTATTCCTTCTCTCCAGGGTTTCAATTTTGCGCCGCCGGTGCTGGGCAAGACTACGGTGAGCTTTGCTGCCTTCGATCCGCACGCTCCCGCTCAGTACATCCAGCAGTGGAATGGTCAACTCGAAAAGAGCCTCGGCAGCAACACCACGCTCGAGTTAGGCTATCTGGGCGCGCGCGGCTTTCACCTGCAGCGGGCGCACCTGATCAACAACGCGCCTCCAGGCCCCGGCCCCATCGGCC
This sequence comes from Terriglobales bacterium, assembly GCA_035702725.1. Classification (GTDB taxonomy): domain Bacteria; phylum Acidobacteriota; class Terriglobia; order Terriglobales; family Acidobacteriaceae; genus JAICWP01. Next base: position 3,893 of record DASSQB010000387.1, read on the forward strand.
CTCGGCGGCCCTTCAAAAAATTAAGTTTTGTGCCCGGCAGCGTGATTCCCAGCAACGTGGACGTGGCCAGCACCACGTTTCCCGTCAGCGGCATCAACCTTCTGGAGGACACGGCGCAAAGCTGGTATGACGCAGGCTACGTCAATGTGCGCCGCCGTTACGCTCATGGGCTTAGCCTGCTGGCCAACTACACGTTCGCTAAAAACCTGGCTAACTCTCCCGACTTTCGTTCTCCCATGGACGAGGCGGCGATTCCGCAGAACAACAATGACCTGAATGCGGAAAAAGGGCCGGGCTGCGATGTGCGCCACCGCCTGTCGGTGAGCAGCGTCTACGATCTGCCCGGATTACGGAATACGGAGTTGCTGCGCCGCCTGAGCGAACACTGGCAGCTCTCCGCCGTGTACCAGATTCAGTCCGGCATGCCATTCACCATCTCGGTATTTGGCGACACCGCCAACTCCGGCACGCTGCTGGGGGAGAATCCCATTCGTGCCAACTACACCGGCCAGCCGGTGTTTGGCCCCGGCACGCATACTGCAGCGGAGTGGTTCAACCCCGCGGCATTCGCCACCCCGCCGGCTTATACCTTCGGCAATACCGGCCGCAACGCCGTGTATGGTCCGGGACTGCAGTCGCTGGATTTGGCGGTGCAGCGCGCCTTCCGGTTATCAGAGAAAACTAACTTTCAGTTTCGTGGCGAATTCTTCAATGCGCTCAACCATACCAACCTGGGCACGCCCAACCGCTATGTGAATGAGCCGCAGTTCGGCACCATCACCATGGCCATGACGCCGGGGCGTGAGATCCAGATGAGTGCGCGCATATCGTTCTAAGCGGTTCTCGTCTATTCCTCGCGGAGAGCGACCATGGGATCGAGGCGGGCGGCACGCTGCGCCGGCAGGAAACTGGCGGCCGCGGCAGCAGCGGCGAGGATGACCGCCGAGGCAATGATGGTTATAGGATCATCCGGTTTGAGGCCATAAAGCAGGGCAGAGGCGGCGCGCGCGGCAATCAGCGACAAAGCCGCGCCAAAGGCCAGGCCCAGCGCAAGCAAACTTCCCGCCTCGCGCATCACCATGCGCAGGATGTCGCGCCGGTTGGCCCCCAAGGCCATGCGGATGCCGATCTCGCCGCTGCGGCGGGCCACCATGTAGGAGATCACGCCGTAAAGCCCGATGGTGGCCAGTAGGGCAGCCAGACCACCAAAAAATTCCGACAACATGGCCAGCAGGCGCTCGCGCAGCAGGCCGTCCTGGATCTGATCTGCGAAAACGGTGAATTGCAGGTCAATGGCGGGATTGGCCTGGGCGATAGCGGTCTTGATCTCGTCCATCAGCGAACCCACAGACAGGGTGGAACGGACCATGAGGGCGGCGTCAGAATCGGGCTCGTCATCCTGCGAAGCGGGGTAATAGGCAATCGGACCAAAATCCTCCCGCAGATCGCGGTACTTGGCGTTTTTCGCCAGGCCCACGATTTCAATCAGAGGATGAGGCTTGTCCACCTCGTCTCCGTCGCGGAAAGTCCTGCCCAGGGGAGTGGCGCCGCCAAAGAATTTTTTGGCAAAAGCCTCGTTGACAATGGCCACAGGGGGAGAATGCAAGCGGTCGCGGCCGTCAAAATCGCGTCCCGCCAGTAATGGGGTTCCCGTGGTGCTGAAAAAGTGATCGCTTACACGGTTCAACTTGGAGGTATCTTTCTTGTCCCCATTGATGAAGATGTAGTTGTTCCAACCGCTGCCGCTGACGGGAATGACCACAGCAGTAGCGGCGCCGTCCACGCCGGGAAGGGCTCGCACCCGCTCCAGCAACTGGCGCTTGTATTCCTGCCGCTGGGGGGTGGGAATATTGAGCCGCGTGAAGTCGGCATCGGCCACCAGAATTCCGGTTCGCTGGAAGCCGGCGTCCAGGGTCAGCAGTTTGTGCAGGCTGCGCACAAACAGCAGCGCGCCGACCAGCAGTACCAGCGACAGCGCCACCTGGGAGACGACCAGTATGCGCCGCAGACCAAAGCGCTCGCGGCTGGCGGTTAGCCCGCGGCCGGCGGTGTTCATGGCGGCGGCCGGCGGAGTACGCACCGCGCGCAAGGCTGGGGTCAAGCTGAACAGCAGGCAGGTGAGCACGGCTAGCCCGGCAGTGAAGGCCAGCATGCGCCAGTCAATCGCCAGATCAAGAAACAGCCGGTTGTCCCCGGTGCTGAGGTAATCCACTAAGAAGCGGCTGACCATGCGCGCCAGCCCCAGTCCCATAACAGCCCCGGTGAGGGCGAGCAGCAGGCTTTCGGTCAGCAGTTGCCGCAAGAGGCGGCCGCGGGCCGCCCCCAAAGCCAGGCGTACCGCGATTTCCCGCTCGCGGACGCTGGCCCGCGCCAGCAGAAGGTTGGCCAGGTTGGCGCAGGCGATCAGCAGCACCAGGCCGGCAACCCCTAGCAGTAGCCAGAGCGGCGTTTCATAGTCGCTACGCAGCAGAGAGACACCGTTGCTTGCTGGAAGAGCGCCCAGACGAAAACCGAGGTAGTGTTTTACCTCTCCGGCCGCATAAGAGGGCGGCACCGTCTCCCCAAACACGGTCGGAGAGATCGCCTGCAGCTGAGCCGTGGCCCGGGCCACAGACCAGCCCGGTTTGAGTCGGCCCATCCCCGCCACCCACCACCAGTACCGATTGTTGAGGCGGTTGTCTTCATGGTTGAGAATTGCCTCGGCGCACAAGGGGATCGCGATGTCGAAAGTGTGCCCAACTTCCAGACCAAAAAAAACGGCCGGCGCAACGCCGGCAACCTGGAAGGGGTGGCCGTTGAGGGTAAGGGTGGAGCCGACGGCCGAAGCGTTGCCGCCATACTGCCGCTGCCAGAAACCATAGCCCAGAACTGCCACCGGGGCGCCGCAGCCGGGCTGGTCGTCGGATGGAGCCAGCACGCGGCCGCGAACCGCCGGCACGCCGAGAACACCGAAGAAATCGCCGCTTACCATCAGCCCGCGAGCGCTGCGAACTTCTCCGCCGGTATTCAGATTGAAGGTGGTGTTAGACCAGGCAAACACTCCAGAGAAGCCTTGCTGGAGTTGCCGGATTTGCTGCCATTGCGGGTAGGTCAAATAAGCGTAGGGACCATTAAAATTGCCGGTGCGGTCGTTCTGGGCAGGAATTTTGATGACCACGAGCTGTTGCGGATCGCGAACGGGGAGCAGGCGCATACGTACCGCGTCCAGCATCTGGAATATGGCGGTGTTCGCGCCGATGCCCAGGGCGAGGGAAACCAGGGCCGCGGCCGTGAACACAGGATTGGCGCGAAAAAGGCGGGCGGCATAACGCAAGTCCTGCCACAGCGCTCCCAGAATCGAGCCCGAAGTTTCCGCACCTAACGCCGGGGCCGGCAATGGGGCGGATTCGACGCGGGCAAACTGCTTGCGTAATTCATCTTCCGAAAGCTCGCTAAGCGCTGTGCGGGCGGCGTCTATTTCCGACATGCCAGAGTGGCGCAGCTCCTGACAGCGGTCCTCAAGATGTTGCGCGAGTTCCTCAACGATCTCCGCCTCGCGCGCCAAGGAAAGGCCTGCACGGCTCAGGCGGGCACGAATCTCGTCTTTCCAGTCAGGCATTTTCCATTCCGGTGACGCGGTTCATGGCGGCCACAAACTCACGCCAGATGCTGCGTTGCGCCTTCAGCATTTGGCGGCCGGCGGCGGTAAGGCGGTAGTAGCGCCGGCGGCGCTGCCCGGGCTTTTCCACCCAGCGGCCCTGGATCCAGCCGCGCTTTTCCAGGCGATAGAGCAGGGGATACAAAGACGCGACATTGAAATGCAGGGCGCCGCCGGAACGCTGGTCAATCAGACTGTTGATCTCGTAGCCGTGGCGGGCGCGGTTCTCCAGCAGCGAAAGGATGAGCAACTCGGCGCTGCCCTTTTTGAGTTCGCGATCAAAGCTCGCTGTCATATGTCGTATAGCTATATATGGCAAGAGCAGGGTTGCTGTCAAGGGCGCCGTGCGCTA
>DASSQB010000388.1:0-3613 GCA_035702725.1 Terriglobales bacterium
CTGACTATCGCAGCACGCAGCAATTAGACTTGGCATTTAGCCAGTTAACTGCATCGGCGCTTCCGAAAATCTTCTTTTTTCTGAGTCTACGCAATCGAGGACTGAAGTTCACGTTTCAAAGGCCAAATGCTAAGTACTAACGGCTAAGGGCTAGCTTTTTCTTTTCCAACAAGCTGTGGAAAACCTTGTGGATTCGCAGCCGCGGTGTCCCGCAGGGCACCTGAATTCATCAACTTACCGGGATTGCCGCACTCCTGGAGCATGGCCTAAAGGTTGTAGATGCAATACCTTAGACCCATGCAGGGGGTTGGCACTCGGCGCCGGGGAGGGCTAGAAATTTTCAGGCAACCCGGCAGTTTTGCACAGAAAACCTTTGTTCACCACAAAGGACACGAAGGGAACCCCGAAGGGCACACCTAAGAAGACTCTAAAAAGCTTTGTGTCCTTCGTGCCCTTTGTGGTGAGGATCTCATTCGCTGGCGCGGGATTCGAAGCGCGTGCTGCGCTTGATAAACGCCAGCTCCACCTTTCCTGTAGGCCCGTTGCGCTGCTTGGCAATGATGAGCTCAGCCAGGCCGTCCAAGTCGGGGTCGTCCGGTTTATAGACTTCCTCGCGAAAGATAAAAGCCACCACGTCGGCGTCCTGCTCGATGGAGCCGGACTCGCGCAGGTCGGCGAGCTGTGGCCGGTGGTCGCCGCCGCGGCTTTCCGGAGCGCGGCTGAGCTGGGAGAGGGCAACCACCGGCACGCGCAGCTCCTTGGCCAGGCCCTTCAGGCCGCGGGAGATGGCGGAAACTTCCTGGGTGCGGTTTTCAAACCGCCGCCCGCCCAGTCCGCTTCCGGACATGAGCTGCAGGTAATCCACAATGATCAGGTCGAGCCGGCCCTGCGACTGCTGCAGGCGGCGCGCCTTGGCCCGCATTTCCGAAAGCGAAATGCCGGGCGTGTCGTCAATGTAGATGGGCGCCTCGCTCAGCTCGCCCAGCGCGGTCACCAGCTTGGCATAGTCCTCGCGGCCGAGAAAGCCGGTGCGCATCTTGTGGGAGTCCACCCGGGCGTGGGAGCACAGCAGGCGCAGCAGCAGCGACTCGCGCGACATTTCCAGCGAAAACATGCCCACCACTTTTTTGTCGCGCACGGCCGCGTTCTCGGCGATGTTCATGGCGAACGCGGTTTTGCCCATGGATGGCCGGGCGGCCACGATGATCAGGTCCGAAGGCTGCAGGCCGCTGGTCATGTTGTCGAAATCCACAAAGTGGGTTTCCAGGCCGGTGATGCGTTGCCCGCGTTCATAAAGAGCGTCGAGCGAGCCGAAGGATTCCTTAACGATTTCCCGGATATCGAGAAAGCCGCGGCCAATGCGGTTCTCGGAAAGCTGGAAGATGGCAGCTTCGGCGGCGTCAAGAATTTCTTCCGCTGGATCCGACTGCTCGGCGGCGCGCGCGATGGCGGTGTTGGCGGCATGGATCAGGCCGCGCAGCAGCGCCTTGTCGCGCACTATCTTGACGTAGTGCTCGATGTTGGGACGGCGGGGCAAACCATCCGTGAGGGAGGTCAGGTAAGCCACGCCGCCCACCGCTTCCACCTCGCGGCGACGCGCCAGCTCTTCGGTGAGCGTGACGGTGTCAATGGGCCGGGAGGTTTCCGCCAGATCCACCATACGGGAGTAAATGCGCCGGTGGGAGTCAAGGGCGAAGTCGTCGGCCCGCAGGTGTTCGGCCGCCTGGTTATAAGCGAAGTTGTCCAGCAGTATGGCGCCGAGGATGGAGCGTTCGGCGTCCACGCTGGCGGGCAGCGTGCTTTCCAGGGAATAATCAGTGGTGGCCATGATGGGGAGTCGGCTCGAAGAATGTAGCGCGGAAAATGGCTGTGGGGTGATGTGAATTGCTAAAGCGAAATTCGGAAATCGAGGATGAAATGTGCGTGCGCACGGCTTGACTCGAGAAGGGAAATTATGGGGCGAAATAAAAGCGAAGCCAACAGGCAGTTACGCGCCGACGTCATGCAATTGAAAAGGGGTTTGTGGAACAGTAGAGAAATGTGCAGGGACGGGGCTTCGCCCCGTCCTGCACGGGGCGAAGCCCCGTGCCCACACGCAATGGTAGTCGGATGGTATCCTCGAGCGACTTCAACGTCGCAAGGGCGGTTCATGCGCGAATTTCTGGCGCTTGGCGTTCTCTTCTTGGTTATCTGTGCAGCCGCCGCCCAAAGTTCTCCGGCGGCCACGCACACGCAAGTGGTGGTGCTGGGCACGGGCACGCCGGAACCGTATCCTGATCGCTCCGGCCCGGCCGTGGCCATCGTGGTGAATGGCGCGGCTTACCTGGTGGATTGTGGACCGGGTGTCGTACGGCGAGCCGAGGCAGCAGAGCAGAACGGCATCAAGGCGCTGAACGTCAAAAACCTGAAGATCGTTTTCATCACTCACCTGCACTCAGACCATACCCTTGGCTATCCCGACCTGATCTTCAGCCCCTGGGTGCTGCATCGCAAAGTGCCTCTGCAGGCTTACGGCCCGCACGGCCTGCACCGCATGACCGACCACATCCTGAAGGCATGGCAGGAAGACATCCGCGTGCGCACCACTGGCCTGGAAGAGGCGGACCGAACCGGTTACAAGGTCGAGGTCCACGAAATTTTTCCCGGCGTGGTCTATCAGGACCAGAACGTGAAGGTGACGGCGTTCCCGGTGAAACACGGTTCCTGGAAGCAGGCCTTTGGCTACCGCTTCGATACGGCGGACCGCAGCATCGTTCTCTCCGGCGATACGGCGCCCACCGACGCGGTGGTGAACGCTTGCAACGGCTGCGATGTCCTGCTACACGAAATCTACAATCCCCACGGTGCGGAGATGCAGCAGGCACACTGGAGGGAGTATTTTGCCGCCTTCCACACCTCGCCGCAGCAACTGGGAGAGATTGCCACGCGCGCGCATCCCAAGCTGCTGGTCCTCTACCACCAGGTACTGGAACATCTGCCGGAGCAGAATCTGGTGGAGCAGGTAGCACGCTACTACAAGGGCAAGTTCGTTTCCGCACACGACCTGGGCGTGTATTAGCCCACTGGCATCTGCGGCGTGGGCGCCCCGGCGTGGCGGCTAGGCGGCAAGGCTGATTTCGTATTCCTCCACGACGCCGGTTCCCATGCAGGTGGGGCACTGTCCGGTGCCCATGCATTCCTCGCACGCCGGCTGGTCTCCGTTCAGCATCTCCAATATGCCGGTATCGAGGAATTGGCCAAATCCGGTGCCATGGCAGGCTGAACACTTGCCATTTCCTTCTGGAAGCTCAGAAAAAATTCGGATGGAATCGCAATCAGGGCACTGAGGCATCGCGCACCTCCAGGTTTGCAGCATGCACCCGCTAAATTGGCTCCCATGTTCCCACCAGTGAGCCTAAGTGTCGGTGATGTGAGTCACCCGCCTTGGGTTTCTGCTGTCGAATGCCGACTTGTGGAAATTTCCGCAGGCGTCCACAACAAAAGGAACATACGCACAGGTTCTGCACAACGCAGCCAGGTTTTGCTATTGCGGCGCGTCTAAGGCTAAGGCAAATTGCCAGCAATGCAGACGTGAGATGTCCTGAGCGTCGAGCCAGAGCGTCGCAGAAAGCCA
>DASSQB010000389.1:0-2614 GCA_035702725.1 Terriglobales bacterium
CATGCCTCCAGAAATGACCGGGCTTTCTCACCCGGACCCGCAAGTATAGCCCAGTTCTTTCTCTGCGTTTTTCGGGCGGGAGACTCGCGACGCACTGGGATTAAACATGCCGCCATCATTTTGCGCGCCAAGATCCCACTCCCTACGGTCGTGGCTCGGAATCGGATTCTGAACCGCGACCGTGAGGGAGCCGACGGGCAACTCTATGTGGCGCTGTATTTAAGTGGCGATCTCGTCTCTATGCGCCAAGACAGTAAGACTTCGATACACTGATGGATCAAACCCTGCGATATTTAAGTCGCCGAACCATGAAGAAACCCGGTCAAAAGACGCCACCTATCCAGAGCCTGGATCGAGGGCTGGTCATTCTGGAGACGGTGGCCAAAACGGGCGACCCCGTCCCGCTGGGGCAGTTGACCGAACTGCTGGGCATCGACCGCAGCAGCGCATTCAGGCTGGCGAACACTCTGAAGCGCAGGGGGTTTCTGGCCAACCCCAGCGGCAGGAAGGACTACATCCTGGGGCCGTCCATCTGGCGCCTCTCCCGCCAGTACGACTGGAGCAATATGTTGATCGGCATCTGCGACCAGCATCTAAAGCTGCTGGCGAGCAAGACCAACGAAACGGCGCACCTGGCGGTGCGTGAGGGCAAACAGGCCCTTTTCATCGATCATGCCTCCATCAACCACATCATCGCGGTGACGGGTCAGACTGGGGAGCTGGTGCCGCTGTATTGCACGGCTCACGGCAAAGCATTGCTGGCCGATTTCGGCATCGCCGAGTTGAAGGCGCTCTTCGGCGCGGCGCCCTTGCAGCTTCACACCGCGCGAACTATCGTATCGATTGAGCAGTTGGCCAAAGCCTGCGCTGAAATTAGAGTGCGAGGGTTTGCCACCGACGACGGAGAGTTTCAGGAAGGGATTCGCTGCGTGGCTGCTCCCATCCGGGACAAGGGCGGGCGCATCATCGGGTCGCTTGGAATCTCCGCGCCTTTAACCCGGTTTCCTAAAGAGCGCTACTCCGTGTGCGCGCAGCAAGTGTCCAAGGTCGCCAGGCAGATCAGCGCGACGCTCAGCGCCCAATCACAATGAAGGTGCCCTTTAGTGATCCTCGCAGAATTGAGTGACCCGATGCTTCCGGGCCGGCATTGTGGCGCACGCTTCAGCGTGCCGGGTCGAGACTCGTCTCGGCCCTTGCCCTGTGGGCTATCAAGCATCACCTTGACTTTCGTCGAGAGCGCCTGATACCATCCCGGTCGGCAACGGCGCAACGCCCATTTCACCATAAGCAGCATGGCAGATTCCGACAGGGTACCGCCATCGGCGCGTTGCACAGGCAACCACGATGGACGCCATGAATCGCCGCACTTTCTCTCGAGAGGCGCAGAGGCAAGCAGGTGTTCGCAGAGAAGACCTGCCTGAAGGTCCTCTGCGGCGCCTCTCCATCTCGGCGGTGAAAGGTACCCGCAAGGGGGAAGAAATGCGGATCTTACATTTGGTCGTGTTCATAGGCGCGGCGTTGCTTGCGTCTCCCGTTGGGGCGCAGACCGACTGGCCGGCCTATGGCCACGACCCGGGCGGGATGCGGTACTCCCCGTTGAAGCAGATCAACGCGAAGAACGTAGCCAAGCTGGAGCTTGCCTGGACCTACGATACGCAGGCGCCGGTCACGCAAGCCCCTTCTGCGGGACCACCCGCCGCCGGCCCGGCCGCTCCCGACGCTGAGGGCCTGAACGCTCAGTCAGGGCGCGCCGCTTCGGGTGCCCGGCGCGGAGCAGGCCGTGGCCGCGGAGGCCGGGGCCCTCGCGCGCGGAGATCGGAAAGCACGCCGCTGATGATCGGCGGTGTGATGTACCTGTCCACGGCCTACAACCGCGTGGTCGCGCTGGAGCCGGAAACCGGGAAGAAGATTTGGGAGTACGAGGGCCAGCACACGCCCGCCATGCGCGGCATTGCCTATTGGCCGGGCGATGAGCGGTTGCCGCCGCAGATTGTATTCGGGACTGCCGACGGCTGGCTGATTTCGCTGAACGCCAAAACGGGCAAGCCGGTGCCGGGTTTCGGCAATGAAGGCATGGTCAACCTGCGAACCGGGGTTGCCGACAAGTTTCCCCAAAAAGCTTACGGCCTTTCCTCGCCTCCAACCATCTATAAAGACCTCGTAATTACCGGCGCTCACACCCAGGAGAGCCCCAGCCTGGGCCCATCAGGAGACTTGCGCGGATGGGACATGCGCACAGGAAAATTGCTTTGGACGTTCCACAGCATTCCCTGGCCAGGCGAACCCAATCACGATGTGTGGTCGGGCGACCAGTGGGTGGACCGCTCCGGCGCCAATTCCTGGGGCATCATTACGCTCGATGCCGAGCGCGGCATGATATTCGTGCCGTTTGGCACGCCGACCACCGACTTCGACGGCTCCGACCGCAAAGGCTCCAATCTCTACGGCTCCTCGCTGGTGGCGCTCGACGCGGCGACCGGGAAAGTGAAGTGGTATTTCCAGACCACGCACCATGACAACTGGGATTACGACTTGCAGGCGCCGCCGGCGCTGATCGAGGTGAAGCGCAACGGCAAGAAGATTCCGGCAGTCGCCCAGAGCACCAAGCAGGGGT
>DASSQB010000390.1:0-11945 GCA_035702725.1 Terriglobales bacterium
CAACTCAACCACCCATGCGCTGACTTGCGGGACGGACCAGACGGGAGGAGGAGGGGTGAGCTGGCCGTTTTTGCCGCCAAATGACAATCTTTCGGACATTGGCGACCTGACCCACCGGCTGCGCACGCTGTACGTGGGAACTTCGATCAGCACACCGAAGATCACGGGCATCAGCGATACGGGAGTGGTGAGCAACCTGAATTCCGATTTGCTGGACGGGAAGCATGCCAGCGACTTCCTGACGACCCTTCCGGCATTGACGGCGGGCGGGCTAGGCGGAGTGAAAGGAACGGGCAGCTTGCTGCTGTGCAGCGGCAGCGACAAGATGATAGGGTTCGCGGCGGATGGCAGCATGCAATGCGGACCAGACCAGAGCGGGACGACAGGTTGGCCGCTGCTGCCGCCGAATGACAACCTTTCCGACATCGGCGACGGCGCGCACGAACTGAGGAGCGTGTACGTGGGGACGTCGGTGGTGGTGTCGGGAGGCACTGCGGGGACGCTGACGATCAAGGGCAGCCCGAGCACGCTGGACATTGGAGTGCCGGGCAAGGCGCTGCGGCTGGGCACGTTCACGGCGGGGACGAGCGGGTCGCCCGCGGACGCAAATTTCCAGATTTTCAGCAATTCGGCGTCGTCGTTCAAAGGCAGCCTGTATTTTGACGCGGGCAACGATGCGGCCTCGTCGGTGAACTTCCGCACCGGGCAGGGAGGAACGGTGGTGAGCCGGTTCTCGATTGCGAATGGCGGGGCGGCAACGTTCTCGAATGGCGACGTGACTGTTTCCGGGGCCTACAAGCTGAACACGCCGAAGATAGCGGGAGTAACGGATACCGGGGTGGTGACGAACCTGAACAGCGACATGGTGGACGGCAAGCACGCGAGCGGGTTTGCGCTGGCCGGGTTGAGCAACGTGGCGTTTTCTGCGACGCCGACGTTTGATGCGGGGACGGCGAGCACATTCAAGATGACGCTAACAGGAGACGTGACCAGCGCGACGCTTTCTAATGCGGTTGCCGGGCAGATGCTGAGCTTTGTGCTGTGCCAGGATGCAGTGGGGAATCACAATTTTGTGTGGCCGAGCAATGTAAGGGGCGGGATGGGAGTGGGTACACAGGTGGGCAAGTGCTCGGCGCAGGCGTTTGTGTACGACGGGACGCAGGCGTGGGCGCTAGGGGTGGTGAACCAGTAGGGGGCGCAGGGGCTAAAGCCCTGATGCCTAATTCCCCGGGCTGAAGCCCGGGGCTTCCATAGTGAGGGGAACTTTGTGCCAAGAGTAATGGTGAGAACTCCCTGAGAGGAGAGCGTGGTTCTGGCCGTGTAGGGGTCCTTCGACTCGTTCAGCATGACAGGTTAAGAGTTAGAGGTAAGGCGAAGTTTGGCAGCGGAGCAGAGGAAATGCATAGGTGCTTCGTCGTGCTCACCCCTTCGGCTGCGCTCAAGGCTCAAGAAGTGCGGCTCACGCTTTCCCAGCTTAGCGCGCAATCGAAGCTATGCCATTTTCCTCTCCGGTGGTGAGCGCCTGCGCACATGCCTAACTCGGTGGTGAAAAGGAACGCTGTGCTGCAAAGGAACTCAGGCGGGCAGGCGGCGCAACAACCCCGACGCGCGGCGGAACCACGGGCGCTCCTGGCGTTTCTGGAAGCGCGGCATGGTCGGCTTCTTGTTGAGGATGCGTTGCGCCCATTGCCGGGCTTCGGCATCGCGATGCTGGGAAGCAAGAAAGGTCGCGTAGTTGTACTGAGTTTCTGAGAGAGTGCTAACTTCCGTGACCTGCTGAAACAGGGCGGCTGCCTTTTCGATCTGCCCGGTAAGTGCAAAAGCGTGCGCCAGCAGGCCCTGGGCGCGGTAGTAGCCGTGCTTGGGATCCTGAGCCACCACCTTCTCCAGATCCGGGATTGCGGCGGCCGGTTCGCCCAGTTCCAGGCTGCAGACAGCGCGATGATAGAAGGGATCGGGGTGATCGGTGCGCGGCGAGATTGCTTTGTTGTAAAACACGCGGGCCCGGGCGTAACTTCCGTCCTCACGGTAGAGGTCGGCCAGTTCTTCGTAGTTTCCTTCTGAGGGGTTGTCCAGAACAGCAAATTCCAGCTCGCGGATGCGGCTCCGCCGCGGAAAAACCTTGAACGACTGGCGCAGTAGCCCCAGGTCGGGCACCGCCTCCACCAGGAGATAGATTATTGCTCCCAGCCCTCCCCCGAAAATGATGATGAAGAGCCACCAGGTATCCGGCCGGCGGCGGATGAAGTGCACGATCGCCAGCGCCTGAAGGATGATCCCCCAGGAAAAGAAATAGAAGATGGAACCCATCGTGAACGATCTTTCCTGAACTATAGCATGGCAAAGCGGCGGTCCAGTCGGGGTGGCGGCTGGTCACCGGCGGGTAAAGTCTTTATTGACAAATGCCGGGAGCTACGCGCATCCTTTCGCGCGATGGGGGGGTGTGCTATGAAGCGAAGCCTTGCTTTGCTGTACGGTGTAGTCGCCTACCTTCTGTTCTTCGCAACTTTTCTCTATGCCATCGCGTTCCTGGGCAACGTGCTGGTGCCCAAGACAGTGGACCGCGGGCAGCTCTCGCCGCCGGCAACGGCCATCATCGTTGACCTGGTGTTGTTGAGCGCCTTTGCCCTGCAGCACAGCATCATGGCGCGGCACGGTTTCAAAAAGGCGTGGACGCGGCTGATCTCGTGGCATATTGAGCGCAGCACTTATGTATTAGCGGCCAGCGCTGTGTTGGCCCTGCTGCTCTGGCAGTGGCGTCCGATCCCGCGCGTGGTGTGGACGGTACACAGCTCGAGCGGGCAATTGGGGCTCGACATCCTCTTCTGGGTCGGATGGGCGACTTTGCTGGTCAGCACCTTCCTGATCAACCACTTTGAGCTCTTCGGACTGGAGCAGGTGTGGCGCTATTCCCGCGGGCAGGAGTTTCATATGCCGCCATTCCGGGCTCCTGCCCTCTACCGCATGGTGCGCCATCCCATCTACCTGGGATTCGTTATCGCCTTCTGGGCGGTGCCGGTGATGACGCTGGGACACTTGCTGTTCTCGGTCGCGGCCACTGGCTATATCCTCGTGGGCATCTTTTTTGAAGAAAAAGACTTGATTCGAATTTACGGGCAAGCCTATCTGGATTACCGCCAGCGTGTGCCCATGTTGCTTCCCTTCATGGCGCGCGGGCGTTCTTCGGCCAAGACCACGGCGGCCGGCCAGGGATAATGCCGGCACGGTGAAAAGGAGGGTGGGCCGGCGCTGCTCTGCTAGAATTTGAGTAGTGAAGCCGCCCATCCGCCTGCTGGCCATTGATATTGATGGCACCCTGCTGAACAGCCAGTTCCAGATTCCCGCAGCCAACCTAGAAGCCCTGCGCCGGGCGCATGAGGCGGGAGTGGAGATCATCCTGGTGACCGGCCGGCGTCACACCTTTGCCCTGCCCATCGCCCAGCAACTGGCCTTTAACCTCTGGCTCATCAGTTCCAACGGCGCGGTTACGCGTTCCCTCGACGGCGAACTCTTTCATCGCGACCTGTTGCCAGTTGGCACCGCCCGCGAACTAGTTGCCGCCATGCGCGAATATCGCGGCAGCACGGTTGTGACTTTCGACACCGAAACTAAGGGCGCACTGGTTCTGGAGCGCATGGACGAATTGACCGGGAGCATCCAGCGCTGGCTGGAAAAGAACATGCAATTCATTGATTTCGTGGTGCCGATTGAAAATTCGCTGGTCAGCGACCCGATACAGGCCATGTTTTGCGGCACCATTGAGCGCATGCGGGGCGCACTCCAAACCCTTGCCGGCTGTGGAGTTGCCAACCGCATCACGGTCCTGCGCACGGAATACCCCGCACGCGACCTGTGCATCGTAGATGTGCTGAACCAGGGCTGTTCCAAGGGCCACGCTGTGGAGCGGTGGGCGAGCTATCGCAGTATCCCACGGGAACAGGTCATGGCCATTGGTGATAACTACAACGACATTGAGATGCTTGAGTTTGCCGGCATCCCGGTTATCATGGGGAATGCCTCCCCAGAGTTGCGGGGCCGGGGCTGGATGGTCACGGGCCTGCATGACGAGGCAGGCGTGGCCACGGCGGTGGAGCAAGTACTAAGTGGCGCGAAAACAGCAGTTTAGGGCTCCACTCCAAATTCGATGAAGTTTTTCTCCAAAATCGGAGTTTTGGTCATTTTGGGCGCCTGTACCGCTTTTGCAGGCGAAGTCGCGGTACTGAGCAACGGTTTTTCCATCCGCCACGATCACCGCGCGATGCTGCAGCAGGTGACGCGCCTCTATTTCGGCCCGGGCAACGACAGCTACGTGGACATCCCCACGGCAGCAATCGTTCGCTTCGACAAGGACAACACGCCGATGCAGCGCCGGGGTAGTGCTGCTGTTGCCAGCCCCGATGTGAATGCGGCGGTGAGCGCGGCGAGCAACCGTCACCAGCTTGATTCCGACTTCATCACCAGCGTGATTCACGCGGAGAGCAGGTTCAATCCGCACGCCGTTTCGCCCAAAGGGGCGCAGGGGCTGATGCAACTGATGCCGGGCACTGCTTCCAAGCTGGGCGTGGAGAATCCCTTTGATCCGGCCGCGAATGTGGATGGCGGCACGCACTACTTGCGCGAACTGCTGGACTACTACCACGGCGATATGGCCAAGACGCTGGCTGCCTACAACGCTGGTCCGCAGCGGGTAGCCCAGTACCATGGGGTGCCGCCCTATCGCGAGACCCACGCTTATGTAGCCAAGGTAATTCGCGAGTTCAATCGCAAGAAGCTGGCGGAGCAGCGAGCGCAGTCCGCCCATAAGAAGACTTTGAGCCGAAGCGGTAACCGTCAGACTGTGTCCACTCCCACACGGGTGCCTGGCCGCTCTGTCCAGAAACAGGCGGGCACAGGCTCCTAATCCCCTGCTCAAGCGCAGCGGCGTTGACCTGCCGTAATCGGGTCATTTAGTTTGGAGGTTTGCCCCTGGGCCCGGCGCCCGCATGACCAAGAAGCGCATCCTTACTACCTCGATAGTGGTTGTTGTCCTGGGCGTGCTGGTGTACTTCCAGGTTGAGCACTGGCGATCCTTTGACTGGGCGCGCTTTCGCGCCGCCAGCCACGTTCACCCGCTGCAGATCGTCATTGCCGTAATCCTCATTTACCTTACCTATGTTCTGCGGGCGGTGCGCTGGCAGGTGTTCCTGGAACCGGTGTGCCAGGCGCGGTCGCAAAACCTCATTCCGGCTACGTTTATTGGTTTCACAGGGCTGGCGCTGCTGGGACGGCCCGGGGAGTTCATTCGTCCCTACCTGATTGCAAAAAAGGAAGATGTCACCGTTTCCTCACAGATCGGGGTATGGACGGTAGAGCGCATTTTCGATACTGGCGCCTTCACCGTGCTGATGGCGATTGACGTTTTCTTCTCCGCCAAGATCAAGGCCAATCCCTACGTGGGCAAGTTTCAATGGGCCGCGGTGGTTCTGTGCCTGCTGGTGGCCTTCATGGCTTTGGTGGCGGTCATGATCCGCAGGCGCGGCCCGCAGGTAGCCAAGTATCTCCACGGAATAACCTCCAAAGTGTCCACCGGACTGGCACACCACGTAGATCAAAAGGTGCGTGCCTTTGGGGAAGGGTTGAACACAGTCGCGGGGCCCAAATCATTCGCCAAGCTGGTGGCCCTCTCTCTGGCGATCTGGTTTCTTATTGCTCTGGCTTACCGCGAGGTGACCCACTCCTACCCGCCGGACCCGGGCGAGAAGGTGGTGGAGCAGGGGCCTCCTTCGGTGGACGTGGAAACCGCCAAGCTGGCTGATTTGCCGGAACTGGCCGGACAACCACTGGCACCAGATACGGTGGATGAATTGCAGCCGGCGTTGCACGCCAAAGGCTACGAACTGAACGAATATCAGGGCGAACTGTGGCTGACCCGCAAGGGCAAGCGCCTGAAAAAGGTTGGCGACCATCCTCACCTCAGCAACATGGACGTGGCCCACGTGCTGCTGCTGATGGGCTTCAGCATGATTGGCTCGGTGGCGCAGCTTCCGGCAGTGGGGGGCGGCAGCCAACTGGCGGTGATCAGCGCCCTGCAGGTGATTTATGGAATCCCTCCGGAAGCGGCGGTGAGTTGCGGCATCCTGCTGTGGCTGGTGACGTTCATGGCCTGCATTCCGATAGGGCTCTTCTTCGCCCATCGCGGGCATCTTTCGCTTCGCAAACTCTCCGCCGAGAGCCACAAGGAAGAGGAGCGGGAGGAACAGGCGGAACCGCTTTTGGCGGGAAACAAGCCCCGCAGCTTCCCGACAACAACTCCGGACGATGCGGTGGATGGCGAACGGGGTCACAGGGCCCGGCAAGAGCCCCGCTCGCAGCACCCTCGCCAGCCCTAACCATCATTTTTTATCGCCCTTGATACAATCGGTTTATCGCTAACAGCTTAGCGCTGCTATGAAGTGTCCTTTTTGCGGATTCGTGAACGACAAGGTGGTGGATTCGCGCGAGAGCAAGGAAGCCGAATCCATCCGCCGGCGCCGGGAGTGTCTGCAGTGCGGCAAACGCTTCACCACCTACGAGCGGATTGATGAGATTCCCTACATGGTGGTGAAGAAGGACGGCAGGCGGGAAAAATTCGAGCGCCAGAAAGTGTTAAACGGACTGCTGCACGCCTGCGAGAAGCGGCCGGTTTCCATGGGCAAGCTGGAGCAGATCGTAAACGAGGCCGAGGCTTTCGTCATTGATTCAGCAGAACGCGAGCGCAAGAGCAGCGAAATCGGCGAGCTCATCATGAACCGCCTGCGCAAGCTGGACAAAGTGGCTTATGTGCGCTTCGCCTCCGTGTACCTGGATTTCAAGGACGTGCAGGAATTCATGACCGAGTTGAAAGATCTGCTGAAGACAAAGGAAGGGCCGCCGCAGGCGCCCAAGGCTAAGGGCGGAGTGAGAGTGTAGGGAGGCAGGAATCAGGCCTCAGGACTCAGGAGTCAGCGTAGATGGTAGCTGCTGCTCACAACCAGATCGCGGAAACGGTATCTAATCTGAAATGGCTTATAGCATCACATTGATTCCCGGAGATGGCATTGGCCCAGAGGTGACCGAGGCCACGGTGCGGATTCTGGAAGCTACCGGCCTGAAATTCGAGTGGGAAAGGTGCAATGCAGGGCAGGAGGCATATGAAAAATACGGCGAGTACCTGCCCAAAGAACTGCTGGATTCCATTGAACGCACGCGAGTGGCGTTGAAGGGGCCGGTGAGCACGCCCATCGGCGGGGGTTTTTCAAGCATCAACGTGGCGCTGCGCAAGCATTTCGAACTGTATGCCAACTTCCGACCAATTCGTAACCTGCCGCACATTCCCACGCGCTATCCGGAAGTAGACCTCATCATCGTGCGCGAGAATACAGAGGGCCTGTATTCGGGCATCGAGCACGAGGTGGTACCTGGGGTAGTGGAGAGCCTGAAAATTATCACGGAAAAGGCGTGCCTGCGGATTTCGCGGTTTGCTTTTGAGTATGCACGCAAGAACAGGCGCAAGAAAATCCACTCCATTCACAAAGCGAACATCATGAAGCTGTCGGATGGGCTGTTTCTGCGCTGCTCGCGGGCGATATCCAAGGAGTATCCGGAAATCACTTACGGCGAGCACATCGTGGACAATACCTGCATGCAGCTGGTGATGAATCCCTACCAGTACGACATGCTGCTTCTGGAAAACCTATACGGCGACATTATCTCCGACCTGTGCGCGGCGTTTGTAGGCGGGCTGGGACTGGTGCCGGGCGCAAACCTGGGAGACCACGCAGCGGTATTCGAGGCGGTACATGGGTCGGCTCCCGATATAGCAGGAAAGAACATCGCCAATCCCACGGCGGTGCTGCGTTCCGCGCTGCTCATGTTGCGGCACCTGGGAGAGCAGGACGCGGCGTGGCGCATCCGGACCGCGCTAGAGAAGGTCTACCGGCAGCGCGACAAGCTTACCCGTGACGTGGGCGGCAAGGCCGGCACTTCGCAGTTCGCCGATTCCGTGATTGAGGCGATGCAGTCGGAGCAGGTGCCGGAACCGGCCCGCGTCTGAGAGGTTGTACTTACCTCATTCCATCTTTCATTTCAGAAGCCAATCTGATTGACGCTAATGGCCCTCAGGGAGTAACATTCGGCCACATTTCAAGGTACTTGCTGGAAAGCGGCTCATATTCCTGGGGTTGGTCTGGGGTCTGTGGGGAAATTGGTTGCAACAACGCGACGCATAGGTGTGGTGCTCTTCCAGTTGGGCGGACCCGACACACTGGAAGCGATTGAACCTTTCCTTTACAACCTGTTCTGCGATCCGGACATTATTGATTTTCCCTTCGCGCGCATTGGGCGCAAGGCTCTGGCGAAACTGATCTCCACCACGCGGGCGCGCAAGGTGGAGCACCACTATTCGGTAATCGGGGGAGGGTCGCCCATCCGCAAGCACACCGAGAAGCAGGCCCGGGCGCTGGAAGAGCACCTGGCGGAGGGGGGGATAGACGCCACCTGCGTGGTAGCCATGCGCTACTGGCATCCCTTCACCCAGGAGGCCATCGCCAAACTTGAGGAAGCGGCAGTAGGGGAGATCGTCCTCCTGCCGCTCTACCCGCAATATTCCAGCACCACCACCGGCAGCAGTGTCAACGAGTGGAACCGTCATTTTCAGGCCTCCGCAATCCCTGTGCATTGCGTGCGGGAGTTTTACCGCCATGAAACCTACCTGCAGGCTGTGGTGGAGAAAGTGGAGGAAGCGCTGGAGCGTTTTCCCCGGCCGGCGGAGCCGCTGCTGGTATTCAGCGCGCACAGCGTACCCATAGCGGTGGTGGACCAGGGCGATCCCTACCAGAAGCAGATCGAAGAAACCGTGGAAATGGTCATGGAGCGGGGTGGATGGCGCAACCGCCACCGACTCTGCTACCAGAGCAAAGTAGGAGCCAGCAAGTGGCTGCAGCCATCGCTGAGGGCCACGCTGCGCCAAGCGGCAGGCGAAGGAGAGCGGCAGATATGCGTGGTGCCGATTTCCTTTGTTTCCGATCACGTAGAGACTCTAGGTGAAGTGGACCACGAGGCGCGGGAGCAGGCCGCCCAACTGGGAATTACGCAATTTGAGATGTCGGCGGGATTGAACGATTCACCGACCTTTATTGCCGCGCTGGGGGATCTGGTGGCTACGGCCGTCGGGGTTCCGCAGCGCAGCCAAAGCGATAGCGAGCGCCTGGTTGCGGCCGATTAAAGCAAGGCCACGCATCAAGGCAGCCTGTCGCAAAATGGGGTAAGGACTGATGGCAGACGAGCAATCGAAAGCAGGGGGCATCCTTGGGCATCTTCCTCCCCTGCCGCGCAAACCGCTGAACAACTCGGTCATCGCCATGGAGCAGGCGTATCGCCAGCGCAAAGCACTGCCGGCGCTGACCGACGCCGAAGTGGAAGCTCTGAAGGCGGGCGTGCCCATGCCGTGGGAAGCGGGCGGGGCGGGGGCAAGTGCGGCTCCGGCGGCCAGCACGGCGACTGCAGCCCAGGCAGTCGCACCGGCATCTTCAGCGGCAGTGGCAGTGGCAGAGCCGCCAAGCGGCGCTTCCGCGGGCATGACGGAAACGGTGAAGGCGCTGCTGGCCTCCTATCCCAAGTGGAACAAGTCTTCGGTGGCGGCTGAGCAGGCGCGGCGGAAGCGCAAAGGATTGCCGCTGCTGAGTGATGCGGAGATGGCAGCACTGGCGGGCGAGACGCCGGCGGCGGCACCCGCCGCGCCAGCTCCTGCGGCGGCAGCCTCGGCGCCGGTGGCCGCAGTGGCGGCAAGACCGGCAGTCGCGGCGCGCCCGACGGCGGCTGCGTATGCGGGACCGCCTCCGGTGGCACGCGCGGGAACGGCGGTGAAGTACGTCGGCACGCCGGCGGTGGGAACATCCAAGGCGGCGGCGGCAGGCGGTTTGGCCACCGCGGGGCCGGAGGACACCGATGTGGACCGGCAGCGCCGCCGGTTTGTGTGGAGCTGCGTGGTGGCGTTCCTGGGAGCGTGGCTGATCGCGTTCTTCCGCTTCTTCCTGCCGCGCACGCTGTTTGAGCCCACTACGGTGTTTAAGATCGGTGCGCCTTCCGATTACGCGCTGGGAATTGACGAGAAGTGGCTGCAGAAGTTCCGCATCTGGGTGGACCGCAGGCCGGACCGCCTGTTCGTGATTTACGCCCGCTGCACGCACCTGGGCTGCACGCCGGACTGGAAACCGGCAGAGCACAAGTTCAAGTGCCCGTGCCACGGCAGCGGCTACGACGACGAGGGAGTCAACTTTGAGGGCCCGGCGCCGCGGCCGATGGACCGGGCGCACATTGAGATCGCGCCCGACGGGCAGATCCTGGTGGATACGTCGCACCTGTACTCGTGGCCGAAAGGCCAGCCGAGCCAGTTTAACGATCCGGGTGCGTACATACCGGTATAGCGCAGTGATAACGCCAGGTCCTTCGATTCGCGCTCGTTTCGCTTCGCTCAACGAGGGCTCGCTCAGGATGACAAGAATTGATGACAGGAATTGAGAAATTTGCTTAGAGGGCAATATGGCTGAAGACAACAACCAGAATGGCCAGAACGGAACCGGCAACGGCAGCCAGAACGGCGGCGGGGTAAAACTGCTGTCGAAGGTGCGCAGCAAGGTGCTGGCGGGCGTTAAGGAAGATGTCCAGCTGCTGAAGGTGGACCTGCCGGCCAAAGCCAAAGAGCAGGTGGAGTTGGTAAAGGACCCGACGAAGACCCAGGTCTACACCTCCATCTTCCGCCACAAGCACGACGACACGCCGCGCAACCGGGCGCTGGGCGTTCTCTCGAACGTGTTTCTGCACCTGCACCCGGCCAAGATCAACCGCGACTCGGTGCGCTACAGCTACACCTGGGGCATGGGCGGCATCACCTTCTACCTTTTTATTGTGCTGACCTTCACCGGCGTGCTGCTGATGTTCTACTACCACCCGGAGAAGGTGCAGGCCTTCCGCGACGTGCTCTACCTGGAGCACGACGTGCCCTTCGGAAAGCTGCTGCGCAACATGCACCGCTGGGCGGCGCACCTGATGGTGATTGCCGTCTGGCTGCACATGTACCGGGTGTTTCTCACCGGGTCCTACAAAAAGCCGCGAGAATTCAACTGGAACGTGGGCGTGATCCTGCTGGTGCTTACGCTGCTGCTCTCCTTCACCGGCTACCTGCTGCCTGACGATCAGCTGGGTTTCTGGGCCGTGACCGTGGGCACGAACATGGCGCGCGCCACGCCGTTGTTCGGCCACGAAGGGCCGTTCGGGCACCAGTTGGGAATGACGCCGTACAACGACATACGTTTCGGGCTGCTGGGGGGCTCGATCGTGGATGCCAATGCCCTGCTGCGGTCGTACATCTGGCACTGCATCGGCATTCCGATTGTGGCTTCTATTTTCATGATCGTGCACTTCTGGCGGGTGAGGAAAGATGGCGGCATCTCCGGGCCCGCGCCCGTGATGCTGGAGTCGGAAGTGAAGGAACCGCGAGCGACGAAGGCGGCGGCACACGCATAGCTAGTTTCCAGTTTCGAGTTTCAAGTTTCGAGCGCCTGAAACTCGAAACAGGAAACTTGAAACTGGTTCTGGAGGTCTTATGGATTGGCATCAGTTGTGGGAGATCGCATCCGCACCTGACAACGTGCCCATCGTGGCGCTGGTGCCGCTGCTTATTTTCTACACCGCGCTGGCGGTGAGGCAGGCGCGCGCTAACGACGAGCTGATTGCGGAACTGGAGGCCAATCCCCAGGAAGCCAAGACGCGCTACCGCAAGGCGTGGCCGTTCAAGCCCGGCTGGGCGAAGGAAGTGCATGTGTGGCCGTTCCTGCTGCGGGTGGAATTTCTGGCCGCCATTATTGTGACCGCCATCCTGATGGTGTGGTCCATCACCCTGAACGCGCCGCTGGAAGAGCCCTCCAACCCCAACGTCACTATGAACCCGG
>DASSQB010000391.1:0-3421 GCA_035702725.1 Terriglobales bacterium
TTCGCCCTTCGGCTGGTGCAATGACAGTGACGGCTTGAGGGCTGAATGCTGACTGCTGATTGCTGACAGCTCTGCTACTTCTCCATCGGAATCTTGATGCCCTTCTCCCTGGCGAAGCGGCTGGCCTCCTCATAGCCGGCATCCACGTGCCGCGCCACGCCGACTCCGGGATCGTTGGTCAGCACGCGCTCGATGCGCTTGGCCATTCCCTCAGTGCCATCGGCCACGGTGACCTGCCCAGCGTGCTGCGAGTACCCAATGCCCACGCCGCCGCCGTTATGAATAGAAACCCACGAAGCTCCACTGGCCGTGTTCAGCAGCGCGTTGAGCAAGGGCCAGTCCGCCACCGCATCGCTGCCATCTTTCATGCGCTCGGTCTCGCGGAACGGCGAAGCCACGGAGCCCGTATCCAGATGGTCGCGGCCGATCACGATGGGTGCCTTCAGCTTGCCCTTCTTGACCAGTTCATTCATAGCCAGCCCGAACTGCGCCCGCTCCCCGTAGCCCAGCCAGCAGATGCGCGCCGGCAGGCCCTGAAACTTGATGCGCTCGCGCGCCAGCTTGATCCAGCGGCTCAGAATGCGGTTCTCGGGAAACAGCTCCAGCACCAGATCGTCGGTGGTGTGAATGTCAGAGGCCTCGCCGCTCAGCGCCACCCAGCGGAACGGGCCCCGCCCTTCGCAGAACAGTGGACGAATGTAGGCGGGCACGAATCCCGGAAAGTCGTACGCGTCCTTCACCCCGCGCTGGAAGGCGAAGGTGCGGATGTTGTTGCCGTAATCGAAGGTCACTGCGCCCATTTTCTGCAGGCGCAGCATACCTTCCACGTGCCTGGCGATGGAGTCGAGCGAGCGCTCCTCATAGGCCTTAGGATCGCGCTGCCGCAGTTCCGCCGCCTGCTCCACTGTCAGCCCCTGCGGAATGTACCCATTCAACGGATCGTGGGCTGAAGTCTGGTCGGTCAAAATGTCGGGCACCACCCCGCGCTCGGCCAGCTCGGGAATCACGTCGGCGCAGTTCCCCACCAGCCCGACGGAAATATTTTCCTTTTTGCGAACCGCGTTCTTGAGGATGCGCAGCGCCTCGTCCAGCGTGTTGACCATGAAGTCGCAGTAGCCGGTCTTGAGCCGCTTCTTGATGCGTTCTGGGTCAACTTCCACCCCCAGGAACGCCGCCCCGGTCATGGTGGCAGCCAGGGGCTGAGCGCCGCCCATTCCACCCATGCCGCCGCTGACGATCAGCTTGCCTTCGAGTTCGCCACGAAACTGCTTTTCGCCGGCCGCCGAAAATGTTTCGAATGTCCCCTGAATAATTCCCTGTGAGCCGATGTAAATCCAGGAGCCTGCAGTCATCTGGCCGTACATCATCAGCCCGGCGCGCTCCAGCTCATTGAACTTCTCCCAGTTCGACCATTGCCCTACCAGATTGGCGTTGGCAATCAGCACCCGCGGCGCGTATTCGTGTGTCTTGAATACGCCCACCGGCTTGCCCGATTGCACCAGCAGCGTCTCGTCGCTCTGCAGCGACTTCAGGGTGTTGACGATGGCGTGGTAGCACTCCCAGTTGCGCGCTGCCTTACCCGTGCCGCCGTAGATAACCAGGTCGCGCGGCCGCTCACCCACCTCCTCATCCAGGTTGTTCATGAGCATGCGCATGGCCGCTTCCTGCTGCCAGCCCTGGCAGGAAAGGGCGGTGCCGCGAGGAGCACGAATGGGCGTATAAGCTGCGCATTGAATTTCCGTTTCTACCGGCATGACGATTTCATGGTAGTTGCTTGACCCAAGGTGACGCAATGACTGCTTGCTGGCCACATTTCTCTGAAAAATGCCAAGGCGGTAAGCGGCGAGCAGGCGGCGCTGGCGGCGGTGTCGAAAATTGCATTGTTCTCCGACTGATCAGATTTATCTTTTATCCATATTGTTTAACTGCTAGAGCAGCAATAGCTTCCCGGGTTAGGGCTCAAGAGTTCATTTGCCTTTAAGAAAACAGCCGTGGTATGCTGCCGCCCCTTACCGGCGGATCCGTTGCAGCACCCGGTTGTTCGTTAGCACGTCAACCAGACGTAATCTCTGGCCAAAGAGAGAAGAAGAATGGATACACGCTTCGCAGCAGCTTACATCGGTTACTCCCCTGCGACGTTGCGGTTGTGGAGGCGTAAAGGGTCAGGGCCGAAGTTCTACAACGTCGGCCGCTTCATCGAGTACCGCCAGGAAGATCTGGATTCCTGGGCGGGAGGCGAAGAAATAACCGCGCTGCGTCGCGCCGAACGGCGGGCCAAGAGTGTGGCCAAGATGCGCGCCGCCAAGCGATCCCCAGCGTCCGATTTCGCCGACGCTCTGGCCGGAGTAGCCAGCCGAGGCTGGTCGTAAGGGAGAACTCCACGGACTTGCGTGCTTGAGGCTTTTGGTGTGCCGAAGCCGATACTCTCGTGTGCCCACCACCCCTCGCACGCTCGCTGGCACCGGCTGTGAGTAATGCGCGGAATGCTGCTCAGCACCCCATTGATTGCGAATAATTGTTAAGCGTCCGGCAGGAAATGCCAGATTTCGGCATTCTGTCTTCCGGCGCGGGACTGCTGCTGCCAGCAAATTGCACAAATCAGGCGATTTTCTTTTATTATCGTGGTGGCATCTTACTTGCACACCTCCTGCTGGCCTATAATTCGGGAGGACTAACCCCGTGCCGATGGCGACTCGCGGAAATAAGAACTGGAATAACCCGGAGCAACTGGCAGTGCCCTCTTCTACGCCTACTTCTTTCGACCAGATGGTTAAGCAACTGGGACTCTCCCCGGAGCAGTACGAAAGTTCTGCCGTCCTGAAGGAATGGGTACGCAAGAACAAAGACGTCAAGTACGTCCCCACAGCCTTGCTGCAGGCGTGGGGCTTCAAGGTGGATAGCAACCTCTGAGCCTTTCCTTACTCCCCCTGCTCCTCCTGTGCTGTGCCCTCAGAATGCACTGCGGGCCGCCCTTCGGCCCCAAGCCGCTTCTTCGCTGGCTAGCTTCTGATCCAATTCCTCCAGCTCCTTCATCAGGGCTTCCGCCCAGGACGGCGCACTTTAGCCGCCGCTGGGATGGTGGATCACTTCCGCAATTTTCTCCAGCGCCTGATTCACCCAATGCTCTTCAAAAGCCGTTTCATGCGGCCCCCTTTAACAAATTGAACCTCTAATGGGCCAGACGCGATGGCCTGCGTCCCGGTTGCCAGTGAAGTGCGGAGAGGTTTGACCGGAGACTCTGGGAGATATCGAAACCCTAGCGGCACGCGAAGTTAGCTCACGGCCCAAGCTGCGGGTACAAGGTGAAACGAATCGGAGCCCCAGCGGGACGAAAACCAGACCCTCCGAAATGCAGCCCAAAGAGTATTGTACATACGGTTGTCATTCACTAGACTGTATGCTTTTATCCAGATCAATACGG
>DASSQB010000392.1:0-11349 GCA_035702725.1 Terriglobales bacterium
GTCCCGCTGCTCCGCGGACGCGGCTTTCGCGAGCAGGACACGGCTTCCACTCCGCTGGTGGCGGTGATTAACCAGACCCTGGCGCGGACCTACTTTTCCGGAACCGACCCTATTGGGAAACGACTTTTGTGGGGCGACCGCACGCCATTCACCATAGTCGGCATCGTCGGTGACGTGAAGTTTTCAGCGCTCGATGCCGACGTCGCTCCCATGATCTACATGTCGAATTTTCAGGTGGCGAGCGGCGTCAGCCGTCATGCCGTATTTGTGGTGCGGACCGCGGGCGATCCTGCCAGTCTTGCGAGCGCGGCCAGTCGGACGATCTGGTCGGTGGACAAAGACCTGCCCGTGTTCGGCGTGACCACCATGAATGACGTGCTGGCGTCGTCGGTGGCGCAGCGCCGCTTCAGCATGAGCCTGCTGGGCGGATTTGCTGTGCTGGCACTGCTGATGGCCGCCATCGGGCTCTACGGCGTGCTCTCGTACTCGGTGAGCCAGCGCATGCACGAGATGGGATTGCGCATGGCGCTGGGAGCGAACGCGCGCGACCTGATGCGGCTGGTGGTGGGGCAGGGAATTCGCGTGGCGATGGCAGGGGTAGCAGCCGGCCTGCTGGCGAGCTTCGCCGCCACTCGCCTGCTGTCGGGAATGCTGTTTGGAGTGAGCCCGCTGGATCCGTTCACTTTCGTTACCGTGGCGGTCGTGCTGGTCGCGGCCGCGCTGCTGGCCAGCTTTGTTCCCGCGCGGCGGGCGACCCGGGTGGATCCGATGGTGGCGCTGAGATATGAGTGACGAGTTCCACCTTTGCGAAAACCGCAAAGGTGGGGCACCCGAGGATGACATGGAAACTTTGTTGCACGATCTTCGCTACAGCCTGCGCATGCTGCGCAAGAGCCCGGGCTTTACCGCTGTGGCGGTGCTCACCCTGGCGCTGGGCATCGGCGCTAATGCCGCTGTCTTCAGCGTAGTGAACGCGCTCCTCTTCCATCCGTTTTCGTTCCCACATCTGGAACAGTTGATGCTGGTGCGCGAGAGCAGCCCCAACCAGGATGCCGATTTTGACACCGACACGTTCTCCGCCGCAGATTTCTACGATGTCAAGGGGAACGCGCGCTCGTTTCAGGACCTGGCCGCGTCGTCGTTTGCCAATCTCAACATCGGCGACCGGGGCCAGGTTGATGGAGTAGAGGGAGCGGCCCTGTCGTCAAACTTCTTTGCCGTTCTCGGAGTTCACCCCGCCATGGGCCGCGGCTTTACCGCCGACGAGGAGCAACCTGGCCACGATCGCGCCCTGATCGTCAGCTATGGTTACTGGCAGCGGCGCTTTGGCGGCGATCCCGGCCTGCTCGGCCGCACCGTGCAGGTGAACGGGCGCGCAGCCACGGTGGTGGGCATCATGCCCGCGGGATACGCCTACCCGGTGGGAACTGAAGCGTGGGTGCCGCTGGCGCCGAGCGCTGAGCAGAGGGCCGACCGGGTGCAGCCAGCACTTTCGCTCGTTGCCCGCCTGCAGCCGGGAGTTTCGGGCAAGCAAGCGGAGGCGGAGCTGGCAACTTTCGCGTCCCGCCTGCAGAAGCAGTTTCCCAAGACGAACTCCGGGCGCACCATCCTGTCGCTGCCCATGCGCCAGGAAGAATACGAATACACCGCGCCCATTTTCCTGATGTTGCAGGCGGCGGCGATCTTCGTGCTTTTGCTGGCCTGCGCCAACCTGGGCAACCTGCTGCTGGCCCGCCTAATTTCGCGGCAGAAGGAACTGGCGGTGCGCGTTGCTCTGGGGGCCACCAGCAGCCGCGTGCTGCGGGTGGTGCTGACCGAAACCATGCTGCTGGCGCTGGCGGCGGGAGCGGTGGCGACGGCGGTGGCGCTTGCCGGCAGCAATCTGATCCGCCAGAGCATTCCTCCGGGGATCACGAAGTGGGTAGCCGGCTGGGAGAACATCCGGCTTAATCCGGTGGTTCTCGGCTTCACGGTGGCGCTGGCGGTAGCAGTGGGGGCGCTGCTCGCGGTGGGTGCGAGCTTCCGTACGGGGCGGCTCGATCCCGGACGAGCCCTGAAGGAAGGCGGTGAACGCACCGCCAGCGGGCGCAACCGGCTGCGCAGCGCGCTGATTGTGAGCCAGGTGGCCGCCGCCATGGTGCTGCTGGTGGGCGCCGGCCTGATGATCAAAGGCTTCCTGCACCTGGTGGACGTTTACAGCGGACTGCAGCCGGCGAACGTGATCACGATGCAGGTGGCCCTGCCCGACCGCAGCTACACCGATGGGGCAAGCATCAACGCATTCGAGCAGCGCCTGCTGGAGGGAATTTCCGGCTTGCCAGGAGTGCAGAGCGCGGGCATCGCCAGCAACATTCCCGCCAGCAATGTGGATAACGCCCAGGTGGCATTTGCGATGGAAGGCAGGCCCGCCTTCCGAGAAAGCGAACTGCTGAGCGCCCGGCGGCAGACGGCCAGCCCGGGCTTCTTTACCGCGCTGCACATACCGCTGCTTGAAGGACGCAACTTCACCGACCACGACAACAGCGGCGCCCCGCTGGTGGCGCTCATCAGCCAGAGCATGGCGGCGCGCTTCTGGCCGCACACCGATCCTATTGGCCGCCGTTTCAAATTGGGTACAACGCCATCCGCCGCGCCCTGGATCACCGTGGCCGGCGTGGTGGGCGACGTAAAGCAGAACTGGTTCGATCCCAGGGCCACGCCCACCATTTATCTCCCCTATCTGCAGGCGCCCCGCGGCGTGGTCAACGTGCTGGTGCGCACCTCTTACGACGCTGCGGGGGTAGTGCCGGGGATTCCCGCCCTGGTGCAGCGCCTGGACCCGCAGGTTGCCATCAGCGAAGTGCAGGACATGCAGGGAGTCATTTCCGACTCCATCTCGCCGGTCCGGCTGATGGGCATACTGATGATGGTGTTCGGCGGGGTGGCGCTGGCGCTCTCCGCGGTGGGCGTCTATGGGGTGCTGGCGCATGCGGTGGAGGAGCGCATGCATGAATTTGGCGTGCGCGCGGCGCTGGGCGCGCGCCCGCGGCAACTGCTCCGCCTGGTACTGGGACAGGCGCTGAAGCTCTCCGGGCTGGGGCTGGCTGTGGCCTTACCCGTGTCCGTGGTTTTGAGCCGGCTGATGGCTACCTTCCTCTTTGGCGTGGTCACGCTGCAAGCCGCGGTTCTGCTGGGCTTGGCGCTGTTGTTGGTGCTGGTGGCCGTAGCTGCCAGTTATGTACCGGCACTGCGGGCGACGCGGGTGGACCCGATGGTGGCGCTGCGCTACGAATGACGAATCCCACCTTTGCAAAAACCGCAAAGGTGGGGCACCCACAGTGATTTGAGGTGAATATGGAAACTCTCCTGCACGATTTGCGATACGGATTGCGCCTGCTGCGCAGGAGTCCCGGCTTCACGGCTGTGGCCATCATCACGCTTGCCCTGGGGATTGGCGCCAACACGGCAATGTTCAGCGCCGTGAACGCCGTGCTGCTACGCTCCCTGCCGTTTCGCGACCCCGGCCAGGTGGTGGTGCTCTGGGAGACCAACCCACAGGTGGAAGGATTTATCGGGCAGCGCCTGCCAGCGCGGCTGGAGAGCTACCTCCGCTGGAAGCAGGACGCACATTCGTTTCAGGGCATCGCGGCCTACCACACCGGCATAAGCCAGGGCTCCTCTGGGCGGTCGGCCGTCAACCTCACGGGCATAGCGAAACCGGAACGCGTTGAGTCAGCGTCTGCCTCCAGCAACTTTTTCTCGATGCTGGGAGTGAATGCCGAACTTGGCCGCACCTTCGCGCCACAGGAAGGCGAGCCGGGGCAGGACCGCGTGGTCATCATCAGCCACGCTCTTTATCAGAAGATGTTTGGTCAAGGCGCGCAGGTGCTGGGCCGCGACCTGAGCCTGAACGAAGTCAATTACCGCATCATCGGCGTGTTGCCTCCCCGTTTCCATCTGCCGGCCATGTGGGAAGGCCTTTCCCAGGACAAGCCGGATGTATGGATTCCGATGAATACAAGCACGGGCCAGTCGAAGGATGTTCTGCAAAACAGCCAGAACGTGGTGCTGGCACGACTGAAGCCGGGAGTTTCGCTGATGCAGGCACGCAGCGAATTGCAGGTACTCGAGGCCCGCCTGCGTCGGGAAAAACCGGATGAGTATCGGGGCTACGGCACGAACGTGTTCACTGTGTACACGGAAAATGTGGCGGGCACGCTGCGCCGCAGCCTGCTGATTCTGCAATTTGTGGTCGGCTTCGTGCTGCTGATTGCGTGCGTCAACGTTGCCAACCTGCTGCTGACGCGGGCCGCGGGCCGGGAGAAAGAAATTGCCATCCGAGTGGCGCTGGGGGCCACTCGCCGGCGCCTGATTTGCCAGGCGATGAGCGAGAGCCTGTTGTTCAGCCTGCTGGGAGGCGGCGCCGGGCTGTTGCTGGCCTGGTGGGGAATTGGCGGCGTGCGCGCGCTGGCGCCGCCCGACATTCTTGGCCTGCAGCAGCTCAGCCTTGATCCCGGCGTTCTGGCATTTACCTTTGGCGTAATGCTGGTGGCTGGGCTCCTGTTCGGCCTGGCGCCCTCACTGCACGTGGCCCGCCAGGATATTCAGCACAGCGTGAGCAAGGGCGCACGGGCGGGGAATGCCGGGATTTCGCGCCGGCTGCGCACACTGCTGGTGGTGGCGGAAATCTCGCTTGCGGTGATCCCGCTGGCCGGCGCCGGTCTGATGGTGCGCACCCTGCGCGCCTTGCTGGCGCAGGATCCGGGCTTCCGTCCCCAACACGTGCTCACGGCGCAACTTTCGTTGCCCCCGCTTCACTATTCCAATCCTGAGCAGCAGCAGGCCTTCTGCGCACAACTGTTGCAGTCGCTGCAGGCGATTCCCGGGGTCCGCGCGGCAAGTCTCTCCAGCGGCTTGCCCATGCAGAACATCAGTTTGAGCGGAATCCACCTGGAAGGGGAGAGCTCCAAGACTTCTAATCGCACCGCCGATTACCAGTACGTTTCCGAGGATTATTTCCAGGCCATGGGCTCGCCGCTGTTGCGGGGAAGAGGCTTCACGCGCCAGGAGGCGGAGCAGGCATCAGGTCTCGCGGTGGTTAACCAGGCTCTGGCGCAGCAGTTGTGGCCCCACCAGAATCCGGTTGGCAAGGTGTTGTACCTGGATCAAAACGGAGGCTCCACGCGCGAGCAGGTGATCGGCGAAGTACCCAACACGCACCAGTTGTCGCTCGATTCGGCCGAGCGCCCGGAGATGTATCTGCCCCAGCGTGCCTACAGCGACATGAGCCTGGTAGTGCGCGGCAGCGGCAATCCCATGGGCATGGTTCCTGCCGTTACGCAGGCGGTGCTCAGGCTGGATAAGAACCTGCCTCTTTATCAGGTGCAGCCCCTGAGCGAGGTGCTGCGCGACAGTGTTTCGGAGCAGCGCTTCACCATGTACATGCTGATCGCATTCGCCGGGCTGGCCCTGGCGCTCTCCGCTATCGGCCTCTACGGCGTACTGGCTTACATGGTGAGCCGGCGCACGCAGGAGATCGGAGTGCGCATGGCGCTGGGCGCGCAGGCGGCCAATGTTCTCAGGATGGTTCTGCGCGAAGGGGTGCTGGCCGCTGCGGCCGGACTCGGCTTGGGGCTGGCGGGGTCGCTGATTCTGGCGCGCCTGATGTCCACGCTGCTGTTCGGCGTGAAGGCAGATGATCCCATCACCTTCTTTGCAGTGGGGCTGATGATCGCCGCCGTTGCCGTGCTGGCGAGCTATGTGCCGGCGCGGCGTGCCAGCAGGGTGGATCCCATGGCGGCGCTGCGGTACGAGTAAGCGTAGCCCACCCTTTGCAAAAAGCGCAAAGGTTGGGGCGACCATTTTCAATCGTATGGTGTGGTGACTATGAAAACAACGAATCGTATTTTCGGTATGCTTTGCGGGCTGTTCCTGCTGGGGTTGGCAACGGCCCCTTGTTTGGGTCAGGTGTTCCGATTTCCCAACGCCGGGTCGCAGTTTCCCAACCTGCTGAATCCTTATTCGCCGGTGCAGGTGCCGCAGCCCAAGCTGACAAACACGCCGCGCCTGGACACGCTGATGAAAGACGGCAAACTGATGCTGTCGCTCAGCGACTCGGTGGCGCTGGCCCTGGAGAACAACCTGGATATCGCCATCGCCCGCTATAACCTGTCCATCGCGGATACCGACATCCTGCGGGCCAAGGCGGGCGCGGAAATCCGCGGCGTTGCCACCGGCCTGGTGGAAGGCACGCCCGGCGGCGGTGTGGGCGGATTCGGCACTGGCGCCCAGGGTTCCGGCGCGGGCGGCACCTCCGGCGGCGCGGGCGGCGCGGGCGGCGGCGCTTCAGGACTGGTGGAGTCCACACTGGGCGTCGGTGCGCCCCTGCAGCCTTACGATCCGCAGTTAACCGCCAAATTATACGTTGACCATGCGGCCCAGCCGATTAACAACGCCGTGACCATCGGCCAGGTAGGCGTGTTCCAGCAGAACACTTCCAACGCCAATTTCGAGTACACGCAGGCTTTCCCCACGGGCACGCAGATGCTGGTGGACTTCAATAATTTCCGCGGCACCGACAATAGCCAGTTCGACCTGCTGGTTCCGCAGGTATTCTCCCAGTTTCGCGCCGAGATAAAGCAGCATCTGCTGGCCGGCTTCGGACCGGGGCCCAACATGCGCTTCATGCATATCGCGAAAAACAACCGCGAGATTTCCGATGTAGCTTTCCGCAATCAGGTAATTGCCACAGTGTCTCAGATCCAGAACATTTACTGGGACCTGGTGTACGCCTATGAGGATGCGAAGGTCAAGGAGCGGTCTCTGAACCTGGCGGAGAAGACGCTTTCCGACAACCGCGAGCAGGTGCGCATCGGCGCTCTTCCGGCAATCGAGGTAACGCAAGCGGAGAATGAAGTCGCCAGCCGCAAGCAGGACCTGATTGTCGCCCAGACCAGCCTGCAGCTGCAGCAGCTCCTGATGAAGAACGCGGTTACGCGCAACCTGAGTGATCCCTTCATTGCCGCCGCGCCGGTCGTGCCCACGGACACCATGTATGTGCCGGAAAAGGAACCGGTGCAGCCGATTCAGGATTTGCTCCAGGATGCCCTTTCCCACCGTCCTGAGCTGGCGCAGGCGCGCATTGACCTGACCAATCGCGAAATCAGCCGCAAGAGCGCTAAGAACGCGTTGTTACCTGCGGTGGACCTCGTGGCCTGGTACGGTGCCTCGGCACTCGCAGGAGAGCAGAATCCCGCCTTCACCTGTGCCCCCGGTGTGCAGCCCAATCCCAATGCCATCGAGTGCCTGCCGCC
The DNA here is from genome assembly GCA_035702725.1 of Terriglobales bacterium. Lineage (GTDB taxonomy): Bacteria > Acidobacteriota > Terriglobia > Terriglobales > Acidobacteriaceae > JAICWP01. The sequence continues at coordinate 7,293 of DASSQB010000392.1, forward strand.
TGGAACCGTGCTTCGAACCGGCTATGGCAATGCCTTCGCCAAGCTGTTCCGCAACGATTTTCCCGATTACGCGGTGGGATTCCAGGTCACCATCCCTTTTCGCAACCGGGTGGCCAAGGCCGACCAGATCCGTTCGGAACTGGAATACCGGCAGGCGCAGATGCGGCTGCAGCAGCTGCAGAACGAAATCGGAATCGAAGTGCGCAACGCGCAGTTCGCCCTGCAGCAGAACCGGGCGCGGGTGGAAGCCGCCACCACGGCGCGCGACCTGGCGCAGCACACCTTCGAAATCGAGCAGAAGAAGTACGCGTTGGGCGCTTCCACCAGCTACCAGGTGCTGCAGACGCAGCGCGACCTGGCGCAGGCGGAATCGGCGCGGGTGGGGGCCATGGCGGCCTATGAGAAATCGCGGGTGGAACTGGACCGCGTGACCGGCCTGACCTTGACGCACAACGGCATCGAAATCGGCGACGCCGAAAACGGGCATGTGGAGAAGGCGCCGGAGATCCCGGGGGTGATGCCGCGCACGGATCTGACCGATCAGAAGACCGCGCCAGCCGGCGACTTGCCCGGGCCTTCACTGTGAAGGAGGAAATGACAGAGCGTATACAATCCTCGGGTAAGCCCAGGATGATCCCCGGCAACCAACCCGCTCCGCGCGTGCTTGTCGCCGATGACCAGCGCGACGTCATCGAGGCGCTGCGCCTGCTGCTGAAGCCGGAAGGCTACCAGATCGGCGCTGTGTCTTCGCCCGCCGGCGTGCTGGAGGCGCTGCAGAAGCAGGAGTTCGATGCCGCCCTGATTGACCTGAACTACACCCGTGACACTACCTCCGGGCAGGAGGGTCTGGACTTGCTCTCGCAGATTCAGGCCGCGGACAGCACCTTCCCGGTAATCGTCATGACCGCCTGGGGCAGCGTAGATCTGGCGGTGGAGGCCATGCGCCGGGGGGCGCGCGATTTCATTCAGAAGCCGTGGGAGAATGCCCGCCTGCTTTCCGTATTGCGGACCCAGGTGGAGTTGGGGCGGGCGCTGCGCCTGGGACAGCGGCTGGAGGCGGAAAACCGGCTGCTGCGGGCGGAGGGACGGCCCACATTCATCGCCGAAGCGGAGGCCATGAAGCCCATCCTGCAGCTGATTACGCGGGTGGCGCCTTCCGACGCCAACGTTCTCATCACCGGCGAGCACGGCGGCGGCAAGGAAGTGGTGGCGCGCACGCTGCATGCCTTGTCGAACCGCGCCCACCGGCCGTTTGTGGCGGTTAACACTGGCGGTCTGCCCGAGGGCGTGTTTGAAAGCGAGCTGTTCGGCCACGTCAAAGGCGCATTTACGGATGCCCGCGCCGACCGCGTCGGCCGCTTTGAGTTGGCTGATGGCGGCACCATTTTCCTGGATGAGATTGCCAACGTGCCCGCTTCCCAGCAGGCGAAGCTGCTGCGCGTGCTGGAATCGGGGGAGATGGAGCCGGTGGGCTCCTCCAAAACGCGGCGGGTAAACGCGCGAGTAATCTCCGCCACCAATGCCGACCTGAACCAGGAAGTTTCCGCCGGCCGCTTCCGCCAAGACTTGCTATTTCGCCTTAATACGGTGGAAATTCACCTTCCGCCTTTGCGGGAACGGCGGCAGGATATCTCCGTGCTGGCCATGCACTTCCTGAAACGTTATTCGGAGCGCTACGGCAAGCGCTTGAACGGGTTTGATGCCGCTGCCTTGCGCGCCATGCTGGAATACTCCTGGCCGGGCAACGTTCGCGAACTGGACCACTCGGTGGAACGGGCGGTGCTGCTGGCTGAGGGCGAGCAGGTGCGGGTGAGCGACCTGGGCTTGCGGGGAACGCGCGACAGCGGGCAAAAGATGGAAGATATGAGCCTGGAAGAAGTAGAGTCGTTGCTGGTGCGCAAGGCGCTGGCCCGCTATGGCGGTAATATCAGCCAGGCGTCGGAGGCGCTGGGCCTGAGCCGCAGCGCTCTCTACCGGCGTCTGCAGAAGTATGGAATCTGATCTGGCCAAGCCGGCCGCAACTCAGTCCTCTCGCGCCGGTGCTGCCACGGGACGTCCAAGGCCCCGGGGCCGGCGCCGTATAGCGCACGAAAACCGGGTTCTGCTGTTCGCGCTGGCTTCCGGATTGGCCGGCGTGATTCCCGCGATGGTCCTGCTCTGGACCGGCTCCTTTTCCGGGAGCACGCAGTGGACGCTTACCGTTCTGATTGTCACCTGCTGGCTTGCCTTTTCGTTCACTGTCCGCGGCACCGTGATGCGCCCGCTGCAGACCCTGGCCAACATGCAGGCGGCGCTGCGCGAGGGCGACTTCTCCATGCGCGCAAGGGTGGGCAATCCCGAAGACGCCCTGGGCGAACTGATGCGCGAGGTCAACGCGCTTTCCGAAATGCTGCGCGAACAGCGCCTGGGCGCCATGGAAGCCAGCGCCCTGCTGGGTACGGTGATGGCGGAAATTGACGTCGCCGTGTTTACTTTTGACCCGCAGGCGCGCCTGCGCCTGGTGAATCGCGCTGGCGAGCGGTTGCTCAGTCAGAACGTGGAGCGCTTGCTGGGAAAGACCGCCACCGAATTGGGCCTGGCCGACTGCCTGGAAGGGGAGATGGGGCGCACCATAGAAAAGAGCTTTCCCGCGCGGGCGGGGCGCTGGGGCCTGCGCCGCACCGTTTTCCGCCAGGGCGGAGCGCCGCACCAGTTGCTGGTTATCTCCGATTTGAGTCAAGCCCTGCGAGAAGAAGAGCGGCAGGCCTGGCAGCGCTTAGTGCGGGTGCTGGGCCACGAAATGAACAACTCGCTGGCGCCCATTTCCTCCATCGCACAGAGCCTGGAGACGCTGCTTAAGCGTGAGCCGCGTTCGGCCGACTGGGAAGATGATCTGCGCCGCGGGCTGAAGATCATCGCCGAGCGTTCCGACGCGCTCAGCAAGTTCATGCGCGACTATTCGCGGCTGGCGCGACTGCCTAAGCCGCAGCTTCAGGAAGTGGAACTGGGCTCGCTGGTGCGCGCCGCCGCCAGCGTGGAGACCCGCTTGCCGGTCGAGGTCGTCCCGGGTCCGGAAGTCAGGCTGCAGGCCGATCCTGACCAGCTGCAGCAAGTGCTCATCAACCTGATTCGCAACGCCGCGGATGCATCGCTGGAGACCCAGGGCAAGGTCAGCGTGGGCTGGCACAGGAACGGCGGCTCGCTGGATGTGTGTGTGCACGACGAAGGCCTGGGCATCGCCAATCCCGGCAACCTGTTTGTGCCCTTCTTTACCACCAAGCCGGGAGGTTCTGGAATTGGGCTGGCGCTCAGCCGCCAGATTGCGGAAGCCCACGGCGGCACCGTCCAACTCGCTAATCGCCCTCAGGGCCGGGGCTGCGAAGCACGGCTGCACCTGCCACTCTAACCGAATCCTCGCTGACAACGAGGGGATTACTGGCTGGCCGCCGTTATTCCGTGGAGGGGCCTTTCATTTGTCGTTCCTGCACAGGAGCGGTTTTCGCCCGCGAGCCGGCGGAGCGGATAAGGAGAACCGCCAGAGAGACAATCAGGAGATAGGTGATTACACCACCGCCCAGGTGGGCAGCGAAGGCGATCACCCAAAGGGCAATGAGCACAATAAGAATGGCCCACAGAATTTGGCCGGACGACGAACGGCTGGGTTCGGACGCTTTCATTCTGGTCACCGCAGGAGTTGGAATACTGGGAACCTGCTTTCCCCCTACGAGAGCATTTGGCCCGCCACTTTGACCTCAGGCGCAAGCCCAAAGATTCAACAAATAGGACAATGCTGCAACGAAATACAACACCTTTTAGATGCAAAGGTTTGCACGAGAGGGGCAATAGTGGGTATCGGGAGAACCTCAGTCGCGCGTTGCTGAGCCCAGGGCCGCTGCGGGTGCTGCGGCTGCCGTTCGTGGAGGCAATTCGTAGAGGTAAGCAGCTGCGCCAAAGTCCAGGTACGCGTCTTTCCGCACCCCCATGCCATCCAGGACATGCAGCGCGTAGGTAGACTCGTCCACCCCATCCAGTGTCCAGTTATGGGAGAAGATCACCCACACGCGCCGGCCCTGCAGCT
>DASSQB010000393.1:0-4114 GCA_035702725.1 Terriglobales bacterium
AGATAGCCCATATGCGTGACCGGGGAAGCCTCGGTCATACCATATCCCTGGACCACCTTAATGCCGGTGAGTTCGGTAAAACGGCAGGCCAGATCGGGAGGAAGAGGGGCGGCGCCGCACTTTACCCAACCGATCCGGTGCTGGCGGGGAAATACGCCCGCTTCCGCAGCCTGGCAGAAGGCGTTGAGAATGGGAGGCACGCAAGGCATGGTACTGACGGCCAGGTCCGTGATCAGGGAAACCGCAGCGCTGGTATCGAAGCGCGGCATGAGGACGATGGTGGCTCCCAGCACCATGAGCGGACCGAGCACCACGTTGAGGCCATAGATGTGGTACAGCGGAAGGAAACAGAGCACCACGTCATCGGGGCGGAAAGCGGATCCGTCGGGGCCGATGATCTGGTAGATGTTGGCGACCAGGTTGAAGTGGGAGAGCATTACGCCTTTGGGCAGACCGGTGGTGCCGCTGGAATAAGGCAGTGCGGCTATGGCCTGGTCCGAGGACTGCTGCGGTGAAGGCAGAGGCGCGGAGACAGGGCGCAGCAGTTCGGAGAAATTGTCACCCGTGGTGTAAACCCGGCGCAGGCAGGGGAGGCCGGAGAGGTTCATATCGCGGATGCGGCCGTCGCTGATGAGCATGGCGGCGCCGGAATTCTCCAGCTGAAAACGTACTTCGCGCTCGCGGTAGCTGGGATTGAGCAAAGTGGCAATGCCGCCGGCCAGGGTGGCGGCGTGGTAGGCGGCGGAAAATTCCCAGGAATTGGGCAGATAGATGGCCAGGACCTCGCCCGGCTGCAGGCCAGCAGCAACCAGGCCGCGGGCCAGGCGCTCGACGGTTTCGCCGTATTCCTCGTAACTGAAGCGGCGGTGGGGCGAGCACGAAGCATCCACCAGGGCCAATTTTCGTCCGAAGTGGCGGCAGGCCTGGAGGATGGCGTCGTGAAGGAAGATGCCGTGCGGATCAGCGTAGAGGCGGGTGCGCATGGATATTGATGATTGACGATTTTACTGGGAATTGACTGCCGCGCTACTGAGTTTCAATCGCGTATCTTCAATCGTCAATTCCCTTGCCGGGCGAGCTTACGCAGAAAATCGCGCTCATCCATCCGGTATTTAAAGGCCTTCTTGCCATTAATAAAGACGACGGGGACTTCGTCGGTGAACTGGCGGCGAAGTGAGTCGTCGGAATCCACGTCTACCTCCTGCCAGCTGAACTGGGCCTGGCGGGCCAGCTTGGCAAGGGATTCTTTGACGATTTCGCAGAGGTGGCAACCTCTCCGCGAATAGAGAACGACCTCATGAGCCATCGAGGGAGAGTTTAACAAATGGCAGGAAAAAAGGTGCGGGCGGAAGGAGTCCGCCCGCAGGGAAAATGGCACAGGGTGAGAATAGCGCCGAGACGCGCTACATTTTCTTCTTCTTGCTCTTTTTCATGGGCGCGGCGGAGACCGTCTCTTCTTTCACCGTCCAGAAACTAGGATTGGCGGTAACCAGCGAGGACATAGGACGGCTGAGGCTGGGCTCGACTTTAAAGTACGCGGAACTGATGTGGGTAATGCACTCCCGGGATATGTGGCTGAGCATGGCGCGAACCATTGAGCTCTGGAAAATCTCCTTGGCTGCGGCGGGCTGTTCTTCGTCCTCCTCAGCCAGCGACTTCATGGGTTTCACGAAGAGCACGGCCGGCAAAGAGGGACCGGTCGTAAGGTCGTAGGCGATCCAGTGGGCATTATCGCCCGCCTTCTTGTGCAACTCGATCACCTGCTTGGCGGCCTCGGTGAAATCGTGGCCACAGCCGGGGCGCAGGTTGAGGACTTCCGAGGACCAATAAGCCGTGTCGGCCAGCGGCACCATGTCAGGCCGGTAGGAGATTTCCTCGTTGTACTTGGCGATGTTCAACTGGCTGCCGCCATCACTCTCGGCGCTTTCCTGTTCGAAGTTGGCGTCCTTGGCCATGACCGCCTGGCCAGCCTTGTCCATGGAACTAGCGAACTTTTCCACGCCCGCCATGCTGTCCTGGAAGGTAACGAAGACGAAGGTGCCGGTGTCGCCGGTCATTGGCGAACCCACGATCCAATACGAGTCCGGGGCCGCAGTCGCGGCCGCATCACGAAATTCTCCTACGGTCTTGGCGAAGATGCGAAACTTGCCGCTGTTAACCTTGGCGTCCTCGTAATACACGTATTTAGCGGTCTTGCTGCTGGATTGGCTCTCCTGGGCGGCGAGCGCGCCAAGGAGGCAAAAGACGACGAGCACGATAGCTGTAAGCCTGGTCATACCTGCTCCTTTCGTTGGAAGGCTGCGAATTTTCCTGGGATTGAACTTCGAGGCGGGGGCCGGCTTTCGAGCGCAATGTACATCGGCGAGAGGAGGAAGTCAAACGGCGGAAAGCGGGGCTCAGTGTCAGGAGTCAGCTTGGCCAAACAAGCTGAGGCCTGAGCCCTGACTCCTCTTTATCTGTCCTGATAGACTTCTTTACCTATGGCCATCCCTGTGCAGCCCAACATCAAGCTGGTGAACCGGCCCGACTACCGTGAGAGCTATGCCAACAGCGTGCAGGTGCGGGTGAACGTGTGGGACTTCTTCCTGGTTTTCGGCACGCTGCAGCAGCAAAGCGAGAATGAAGTAGAAGTGCACAATTTTCAGGGCATCTACCTGAGCCCACAACAGGCCAAGGCGCTGCTGCACATCCTGCAGCAGAACATCGTGAGTTACGAGAATACGTTTGGCGAGATCAAGCTCGATCCGCGCATGGTGGCGACCGGCCCTGTCCACTGAGGACCGCGCGGGCGAGGCGCCATCACGCAGGGGGCGGGGGCAGGCCGCTCTTCTCCTGGCCATGCTGTTCGCGGTCCTGGTGCTGACGCATGCTCCCCTGCTGCGGCTGCCCTACTTCTGGGATGAAGCGGGCTACTTCGTGCCGGCAGCCCGCGATCTGCTGCTAACCGGCAGCCTGATTCCGCATTCCACCTTGCCCAATTCCCATCCGCCCCTGGTGATGGCCTACTTGGCGTTGTGGTGGAAGCTGGCGGGATTTGCCCCGGTGGTGACACGACTGGCCATGCTGCTGGTGGCGGCCTTCGCTGTGCTGGGCACGTTTCGCCTGGCGGAGCATGTGGCGAACCGTGAGGTAGCGATCGCGGCTACGCTGTGCACGGCGCTTTATCCGGTGTTCTTCGCGCAGAGCTCGCTGGCTCACCTGGATCTGGCTGCGGCGGCTCTGACGCTGTGGGGCCTGGATGCTTATCTTCGCGGGCTGAACTGGCAGACGGCGGCATGGTTTTCGCTGGCGGCACTGGCCAAGGAGACCGCCATCCTCACGCCCCTGGCGCTGCTGCTTTGGGAGATGGGCTGCCCGCTAGTTCACAAGAAAACGCTCTGCTGTTTCCCGGTACGAAGCTGGCGAAGAGCCGTGGCGCTTCTGTTGCCGTTGCTGCCTTTAGAGCTGTGGTTCGCGTATTGCTACTGGCGTACCGGCCACGCGCTGGGCAGCGCCGAATTCGTCCGCTACAACCTGCTGGACACGCTTAACCCGCTGCGCATTCTGATTGCCGGGGCGCAACGCGTGTGGCAAGCGCTGGGCTACATGAATTTATTCCTGCTGACCGCGGCGGCGGCGCTGGCTATGTGGTTTCCTCCGCTGCCGGAGCAAGGCGGAGAGCGCCCGCGCATCGCCCTCGGAGCGCAGGCGGCGTTTGCGGCCGTGATCGTCGCCTACATTGCGATGCTTTCGGTCATCGGCGGCGCGGTGCTGGCGCGTTACATGCTCCCCGTAGTGCCGCTGGAGATCATTATTTGTGTTTCAACAGTGTGGCGCCGGATACGCGACTGGCGGGGGGTGATCGCAATCGTGTGCCTGGGATTCGCCCTGGGCCTGTTCGTGAATCCGCCCTGGGGATTCGCGCCCGAAGACAACCTCGCCTACCGCGATTACGTCTTGCTGCACCAAGCGGCCGACCAGGTGGTGAGCGCAAAGTACGGCAATGCGCGCGTGCTGACCGCCTGGCCGGCTTCTGACGAACTCACTCAGCCCTACTTGGGATACGTGCAGCGTCGAATGCGCGTGTTGAGCATTGACGACTTTTCCCTGCCCCAGATAATGTCCGCCGCCGATT
>DASSQB010000394.1:0-8341 GCA_035702725.1 Terriglobales bacterium
GGGAGAATTCGCCAGCCTGGAAGAGCTGACCAAGAGGGTTCGCGAGCACCTGGAAGAAGACAAGAAGCGCACCGCTGAGCGCGAAGGCAAGGAGAAGCTGCTGGACCAACTGGTGCAGCGGCACGATTTCGAAGTTCCGGAAGCCATGGTGGAGCGGCAGGTGGATGTGCGGCTGGACCGCGGCCTACGCGCGCTGGTGGCGCAGGGCATGCGTCCCGAGCAGGTGAAGAAAATGGATTTTGACCGCCTGCGGGCGGGGCAGCGACAGAGCGCGCTGCAGGAGGTAAAGGCTTCGTTGCTGCTGGAGAAAATCGCCGACGCCGAGAACATTCAGGTGGACGAGCAGGAGGTGGAGAAAGAGGTGGAAGCCATCGCCGGGCAGGCCAAACAGCCGGTGGAATCAGTGCGCGCTCGTTTGACACGCGATGGAGCCCTCGATAGAATCCGAAATAGACTCCGCAGCGAGAAGACCCTCGATTTTCTCTATAATCAGTCTGCCTGAAAAGGCAGGCTTTTTTCGATTCTCCCCCAAACTCAACCCGGCGTGGTTGGGAGCAGTGTGGCAGGCAGGTGAATGTGAAAGACCCACAGATGATGTTAGTACCAATGGTGATTGAACAAACGGGACGTGGCGAACGGGCTTACGACATCTATTCTCGTTTGCTACGGGACAATATCATCTTTATTGGCACCCCCATTGACGACAATGTCGCCAATCTGGTGATCGCCCAGATGCTGTTTCTGGCGCAGGAAGACCCGGAGAAGGATGTGCAGCTTTACATCAACTCTCCCGGAGGCTCGATTACGGCAGGCATGGCCATTTACGACACCATGCAGTACATCAAGAACGACGTGATGACTTTGTGCGTGGGCCAGGCGGCCAGCATGGCGGCTCTGCTGCTGTCGGCGGGCAGCCCCAAGAAGCGGCTGGCTCTGCCCAACTCGCGCATCCTGATTCATCAGCCCTCAATGGGGGGGCTCTCAGGGCAGGCCACAGACATTGACATTCATGCGCGGGAAATTTTGCGCATGCGCGAAATTACCAACCAGTTGCTGGCCAAGCACAGCGGCCAGAAGCTGGACAAGGTGGAAAAGGACGTAGAGCGCGACTTCATCATGAACGCGCAGCAGGCAAAGGAATACGGAATCATAGACGATATCATCTACAACACCAGATAGAGGTAATATCGCCTATCCGCGAGCCGCGCCAAGAGCGGGCGGCCGCTGGAGTTCGAAACGCGCTGCCGGACTGGCCACAAGAGGTGACCGGCAAGAGCGGGGAGGAATGAAGTTCAGTGAAAACCAGATCCGGTTCGGACGAAGTTTTGCGGTGTTCGTTCTGCCACAAATCGCAGGACGCGGTAGCCAAACTGATTTCCTCCCCCAGTGACTACCCGCGCGCTTACATCTGCGATGAATGCGTGGCGGTTTGCAATTCCATCCTGGAAGACGACCGCGCTGAAACCCATGCCGCGGCGGCCGCTCCCAACCACCTGCCCAAGCCGCAAGAGGTAAAGACCTTCCTCGACCAGTACGTGATCGGGCAGGAGACCACCAAGAAGAAGCTGGCGGTGGCGGTTTACAACCACTACAAGCGCATTTACATGAATCGGCAGCGCAACAGCGATGTGGAACTGACAAAGTCCAACATCCTGCTCATCGGACCCACAGGGACAGGCAAGACGCTGCTGGCACAGACGCTGGCCAAAATGCTGGATGTACCCTTTGCCATCGTGGATGCCACCACCCTGACCGAGGCGGGCTATGTGGGCGAGGACGTGGAAAACATCATCCTCAAACTGCTGCAGGCCGCGGACGGCGATGTGGGCCGCACCCAGACCGGCATCATCTACATAGACGAGGTGGACAAGATCGGGCGCAAGGACGAAAACCCGTCCATCACGCGTGACGTCTCCGGTGAAGGGGTACAGCAGGCCCTGCTCAAGATTCTGGAAGGCACCATCGCCAATGTGCCGCCCCAGGGCGGGCGCAAGCATCCGCATCAGGAATTCACCCCCGTAGACACCACCAACATCCTATTCATTTGCGGCGGCGCCTTCGTAGGCCTGGAAAAGATTGTGGCCCGCCGGGTGGGCAAAAAGGCCATGGGCTTCAAGGCAGGAGAAGAGGGCCAGGAAGAGGTTGTCACTCCCAAGAAGCGGGACACGCAACTGCTGGCCCAGTCTCAGCCCCAGGACCTCATCAAGTTCGGCCTCATCCCTGAGTTTGTAGGCCGTATGCCGGTGGTGGGCGTGCTGGACGACCTGGACGAGGTCGCCCTCATCGAAATCCTGACCAAGCCCAAGAACGCCATTGTGAAGCAGTACCAGCGGTTGTTCGAGTTTGAGAATGTACGGCTTAAGTTCAGCGAGGACGCCCTGCGCGCCGTTGCCTGCGAAGCTATGAACCGCAAGGTGGGGGCTCGCGGCCTGCGCATGATTCTGGAAGAATTGATGCTGGAATTGATGTACCATCTCCCCGGTCAGAAGCGGGTGAAGGACTTTGAGGTCACCCGCGAAATGGTGGAGAAACGTGACGTTTCCATCCCGATGATGGAAAAGGCGGGATAGTAGGGGAAAGCCGCTTGCGAGCGGAACGAATCTAACAGACCAGGGAGCCAGCCACGGTGACCACCAAGGAAAAATTCGAAACCCGAAAGTTGCCCATGATGCCCATCCGGGACGTGGTCATCTTTCCCTACATGATGACCCCCTTCGTGGTAGGCCGAGCCTCCAGCGTAAGGGCCCTGGAAGAAGCGCTGACCGCCGACAAGAAAATCTTCCTCGCCACCCAACACGACGCCAGCATTGATGAACCCAAGCCCAATGAAATCTACCAGGTCGGCACGGTGGTCAACATCGTGCAGAGCCTGAAGCTGCCTGATGGCAATATCAAAGTGCTGGTGGAAGGCATTGAGCGCGGCAAAATCCTGCAGGTTACAGAGAACGACGGCTTCATGGAAGCCAGCGTCCGTCTGGCCCGCTACAACCTGGAGACCACGCCCGCCATTGAAGCCGGCATGCAGCGGGTAACTTCCCTGTTCGAGCAGTACGTGAAACTGTGCCAGTCGCTGAATTATGAAACCATGATCGCGGCCGTGCGCATGGAAGATCCGGCCAAGCTGACGGACACTATCGCCGCCAACCTGCAGCTCTCCATCGAGGAGAAGCAGGAACTGCTGGAGATTTTCGATCCCGCCGAGCGGCTGAACCGCATTGCCGACGTGCTCGATATCGAGATTGAGAAGCTGAACATGGACCGCACCATCCAGTCGCGGGTGAAGCGGCAGATGGAGCGGGCGCAGAAGGAGTACTACCTCAACGAGAAGATCAAGGCCATCCAGAAGGAACTGGGCCGCGGCGAGAAGAGCGAATTCGACGAACTGAAGAAGAAGGTTGACGCCGCCGGCATGCCTAAGGAAGTTCACGAGAAGGCCATCCAGGAACTGAAAAAGCTGGAAGCCATGCCGCCCATGTCGGCCGAGTCCACGGTTTCGCGGAATTACCTGGACTGGCTGCTGGCCGTGCCCTGGAAGAAGCGCTCCAAAGAAATCCGCAACATCTCCCGCGCGGAGAAGGTGCTGAACGAAGACCATTATGGGCTGGAGAAGATCAAGGAGCGCATCCTGGAGTTCCTGGCTGTTCGCCAGTTGGTTAAGAATCCCAAGGGCTCGATCCTCTGCTTCGTCGGACCTCCGGGCGTGGGCAAAACCTCGCTGGGCATGTCCATCGCCAAGGCCACGGGGCGGAAGTTCGTGCGCATGTCGCTGGGCGGCGTGCGCGACGAAGCCGAAATTCGCGGCCACCGCCGCACTTACATCGGCGCCCTGCCCGGCCAGATCATCCAGATGATGAAGAAGGCGGGCACCAAGAACCCGGTGTTCATGCTGGATGAGGTGGACAAGATGTCCATGGACTTCCGCGGCGACCCCTCGGCGGCGTTGCTGGAAGTGCTCGACCCCGAACAGAATTTCATGTTCGTGGACCACTACCTGGACGTGGAGTACGACCTCTCGCAAGTTTTCTTCATCGCCACCGCAAATGTGATGCACACCATCCCGCCTGCCCTGCAGGACCGCATGGAAGTGCTGCGGCTGCACGGCTACACCGAGATGGAGAAGATTGAGATCGCCAAGCAGTTCCTGGTACGCAAGCAGCGCGACCAGGCGGGGCTGACCGACAAGAACATCATCTTCACCGAGGATGCGATCACCGGAATCATTCGCTCTTATACCCGCGAAGCCGGGGTGCGCAACCTGGAGCGCGAAATCGGCAACGTCTGCCGCAAGGTAGCCCGCCGCGTGGTCAAAGAGGGCGAAACTTACACCATTAAGATTACGTCCGACAACATCGAGGAATTTCTCGGCGTGCCCAAGTTCCGCGATCTGGCGGTGCACGAGAAGAACGAGGTTGGGCTGGTCAACGGACTGGCTTGGACCGAGGTAGGCGGCTCCATTCTGACCACCGAAGTCACGGTTGTGGATGGCAAGGGAAAGCTGCTGCTGACCGGCAAACTGGGCGACGTGATGCAGGAGTCAGCGCAGGCGGCCATGTCCTATGTGCGCTCACGCGCCGCGCGCCTGGGTCTGCCGCGGGAGTTCTACCGCAATCTCGATATCCACGTTCATGTGCCCGAGGGCGCCATCCCCAAGGACGGACCATCGGCCGGCATCACCATTGGCACCGCCATTGCCAGCGCGCTTAGCGGTATTCCGGTGCGCCGCGATTTGGCCATGACCGGCGAAATCACGCTACGGGGCAAGGTGCTGCCCATTGGCGGCTTGAAGGAAAAGTTGCTGGCCGCGCATCGCGCCGGGCTATTTGAAGTCATCCTGCCCAAGGAAAACGAGAAAGACCTGCCCGACGTGCCGGAGAACTTGCGCAGCGCTATGAAGCTGCAGTTCGTGGACACCATGGACCAGGTGCTGGCCCTGGCGCTGGAGCGGCCACTGCCGGAAGTTGGCGTCACTGGCGCGCAGCCCATGGCGCCGCCGCTGACCGCCCCTTCGGCCGATCCGCCCTCGGCCCACCAGTAGTCTCAACTTCCTGGCTTCATTAACCAGGCCCGCCGCAGAGGCGGGCCGTTTTCTTGTAGTGAGTCTTCCCACAATAAGAGGCAATGCAATAACAGGAAACCGAAGGTATCCCCGCCAGCGCGTCATTCGCTGCCGCGCCCCATTACAAGCTATGACTGTATAAGAACACAAAGTGTTCCCTGGGGTAGAACTGCCCCAGGCGGCACCGGCAGAGGTCAACGCCTTCGAAATGATGGATGATTTGCGGCCCGCGCAAGGGGAGAGATTTCCCGTCTTGCTCCTCAGTTTCGCGGTGTTGCTTACAGCAGCCGTGCTGGGCTGGCTGGCCTGGGACACCCATCACACCTATCAGGCGTCTTCTCAGCTTCGCAGCCGCCTGCTCCGCATTCAGCAACTGCGGGGAGTCATAACTCACCTGGACGAGGTTCTCACTATGTCGGCGCGCATGGCGGCGGTGACGGGTGACCCAGGGTGGGAGCAGCGCTACCTGCACTTTGAGCCCAGGCTGGCGCAGGCAATTCAGGAGACCATTCGCCTGGAGCCGAATGTCCATCGCGGCCAGCTTTCTACGCAAACCGATGCCGCCAATATCAAGCTGGTGGCAATGGAGCACCAGGCCTTCGCCCTGGTACGACAGGGAAAGCTGCCGGAAGCTCGCCGCGTTCTCTTCTCGTCAGAGTACGAGGCGCAAAAACGAATCTATTCACAGGGAATGTCCGAGATAGGGATTCTGCTCGACGACAAGGCCGGCGAACTGCTGCGCACGGAGCAGGACAGTGTTCGTCTCCACAGCCTGATGACTGTGGTTCTGTTGTCCGCGCTTCTCGCCAGCTGGCTGCTGGTGCTGCGCATGCTGCATCGCTGGCGCAGGAGATTGGCGGTCAGTGCCCGCCAATTGGATGAACAGGCAGGCGAACTGGCCCGGCTCAACCTGCAGGAAAGGGCGTTCTCGGAGGCGGTTATTCAGAGCTTGCCGGCGGGTATTTTTCTCTTGAACGAGTCTGGCCGGCTACTGCGCTGGAATTCGAAATTTGAAAGCATGCTGGGGCGCACCGCCCACAGTTTGAAGCAGAGTTTGGCCCTGGACATCGTTGCCGGCCAGGACAGAGAACCGGTGCAACAGGCGATAGAGCGTGTTTTCGACCGGGGAGCGGCCGAGGTCGAAGGTTTCCTGGCCAGGACCGATGGCGCTCTGCTTCCCTGTTATCTGACTGGAGCGCGCATTCTGCTGGAAGGCAAGCCCTGCATTCTGGGCGCCGCCCTCGACATCAGCCAGCGCAAGCAGGCACAAGAAGCATTGCGCCAAAACGAGGCACGGCTGAAGCTGATCCTCAGTTCGCTACAAACCGGGATCGTGCTGATTGAGGCGGAGACGCACCACATCGTGGAAGCCAATCCCGAGGCCTTGCGCCTGATCGGCGCGCCCCTGGAAGAGGTGGCAGGATCTGTGTGCCACAAGTTCATCTGTCCCGCCGAGAAGGGGCGCTGTCCGGTTACCGACCTGGGGCAAAAAGTGGACAACACCGAGCGTGTCCTGTTGCGAGCCAACGGCGAAAAATTGGCCATCATCAAGACCGTGGTGCCGGTTGAGATCGGAGGCCGCAAGCACCTGCTGGAGAATTTTGTGGACATAAGCGCCCGCAAGGCGGCGGAGAATGAATTGCTCCGGGCCAAGGAACTGGCGGAAGCCGCCACCCGCGCCAAGGGCGAGTTCCTGGCCAATATGAGCCACGAACTGCGCACTCCGATCAACGGCATCATGGGCATGACGGAGTTGGCTCTGGGTACGGAGCTGAACGCGGAGCAGCGCGAGTATCTGACCCTGGCCAAAGTCTCGGCCGACTCCCTGCTTACCGTCATCAACGATATTCTCGATTTTTCCAAGATCGAAGCTGGCAAGCTGGATTTTGAGAGCATCCCCTTCGACTTGCGCGGTTGCCTGGAAACCGCGCTCAAACTGATGTCCGTGCGGGCCGCTGAGAAAGTACTGGAGATCAACTGCCACGTGAGCCCGGAGGTTCCCGAGACAGTGGTGAGCGACCCCACCCGCCTGCGCCAGGTGGTGGTGAATCTGGTGAATAACGCCATCAAGTTCACCGAACACGGCGAGATCACAGTGGAGGTGAGCCGGGAATCGGAAGAATCCGGGAGCGCCCTGTTTCACTTCGCGGTGGCCGACACCGGTATTGGCATTCCTGCTGACCGCCAGCAGGCCATCTTTGAAGCCTTTACCCAGGCCGATAGCTCCAGCACGCGCCGCTATGGAGGCTCGGGCCTAGGCTTAGCCATTTCGCGCCGGCTGGTGGAATTGTTCGGCGGCCGAATTTGGGTGGAGAGCAAGCTCGGGGAAGGCAGCACCTTTCACTTCACCGCGCGTCTGGCGCTCGGAGGCCAGCCCAACCTGGGACCGCAGTTACCCGCCTCTGACCTGCAGGGACTGCCTGTGCTGGTGGTGGACGATAACTACACCAATCGTCGCATTCTGCAGGAGCTGCTTATCGGCTGGCGCATGCAACCCACCCTGGCGGAGAACGCCACCGCGGCTCTGCGCCTTCTGACCCAGGCGGCCGACAGCGGCCGGTCCTTTCCCCTGATTCTGGTGGATTCCAGAATGCCCGACGTAGACGGTTTCAGCTTGGTGGAACAGACCCGGCGAAACCCGCCCTTAGCCGGCGTTGCCATCATTATGCTCACTTCGGCGGGCCAGCGCGGCGATGCCGAGCGCTGCCGCGAACTCGGCGTGGCCGCCTACCTCAGCAAGCCGGTTGGCCGTTCGGAACTCCTGGAAACTATCCTTCAGGTGTTGGGCGCCCATTCCGCCACCTCCTCCGAGCCACGCCAGGTGGTCACTCGCCATTCCTTGCAGGAGAGCAAAAAAGTGCTCCGCATCCTTCTCGCCGAAGATAACCCGGTAAACCGGACCGTCGCGGTCCACCTGCTGGAAAAACGCGGGTATCAACTGGAAGTCGCCGGAGATGGCCACGAAGCGCTGAAATTGCTCCAGTCCGGAAGCTTTGACCTGGTGTTGATGGATGTAGAGATGCCGAACCTGGATGGCTTCCAGGCCACGGCCGCTCTCCGCGAGATGGAGAAGAGTACCGGCGCGCATATTCCCGTGATTGCCATGACCGCCCACGCCTTGAGCGGCGATCGGGAGCGCTGCCTGGCCGCCGGTATGGATGGCTACGTCTGCAAGCCCATTCGCCTGGGAGACCTGTTGGCCGAGATCAGCCGCCTTACCTAGCTTCCGAATCGTTGCTGGTCCTTCATTGCTGTAAAGGTCGCTACTCGCGGAAAACGAGACCA
>DASSQB010000395.1:0-10492 GCA_035702725.1 Terriglobales bacterium
GAATGTCAGCTTTGCCGGCTTGCAGTTGCGCAACCCGGTGCTGGCCGCCAGCGGCACCTTCGGCTATGGCATCGAGTTTGAGGACATAGTCGCGCTCGACAAAATCGGCGGCTTTGTCACTAAGGGCCTGTCCAGGGAACCCATGGCCGGCAACCCTGCGCCTCGCCTTTACGAAACGGCGGCAGGCATGCTCAATGCCATCGGCCTGCAGAACATCGGCGCTCGCGCCTTCGTCCAGGAGAAATTGCCGGAGCTGCGCAAGCTCAATACGGTGGTCATTGCCAACGTCTTTGGCCACACTCGCGAGGATTACGAAGACACCATCCAGATCCTCAACGAAGGCGAAGGCATCGCCGCCTACGAGCTCAACGTTTCCTGTCCCAATACCGCTGCGGGCGGGATGGTGTTTGGCTCTGACATTCACTTGCTTGACGACGTGGTCTCCACCGCCAAACGTGCCACCTGGCGCCCAGTCATCGTAAAGCTTTCACCCAATGTGACCAGCATCGCCACCATGGCGCAGATTGCGGAAGCCGCCGGCGCCGATGCGCTCTCGTTGGTCAACACCTTCCTTGCCATGTCCATTGACGTGGAAACTCGCAAGCCACGGATTGCCAATGTGACAGCCGGGCTTTCCGGGCCCGCCATCAAGCCCATTGCCGTGCGCATGGTGTATGAAGCCGCGCATGCAGTGGATATTCCGGTGATCGGCATCGGCGGCATCAGCACCGCCGCCGACGTCGTGGAATATCTGCTGGCCGGCGCCGTGGCCGTGGAAATTGGTACGGCCAGCTACTGGGACCCGTGCGCCACCGAGAACATCGCCCGCGACCTGGAACAGTGGTGCGCCGTTCACCGCGTGCAGAAGGTTACCGAACTCATCGGCGCGATGAAGGCGGAGTGAACCAGTTTCAAGTTTCAAGAACAAGGCGAGCTACTTTTGAAACTGGAAACCTGAAACTCGAACCTGAGGTCTTGAAACTTTGAAACCAGCTTTTCTCTGTGTCTCCGTGTCTCTGTGGTAGGTGTTGCTCTACTGCCCGGAGATCTTCAGTTTGATCTGCTCGGGGATGCGGTCGCGGATTTCTTCGGGCAGGCGATCGTGAATCTGGCGCGCGCCCAGGCGGGCTACGTCGGCCACCACCAGCGGCGCGGGCGTGGCCACCGCCACCGCCAGCCAGATTAGCGCTGAAAGGCCGAAGCCGGCGGCCGCGGCCAGTTCGAGAATAAGGGCGTGGTGGGGCTCGAAATGATGAATTACTCCGAAGGCCAACAGGAATACCACAGCGGAAGCACTGGCCAGCACCATCAGCGAGATGTCAATGATGCGGTGCAGCCGCTGCCGGCTGCGGCAATGAGCGCAGGCGGCAAAATGATCTTCATAGTCGTGGCGCATCTCGGGAGCGATTCCGGAGATGTCGTAGCGCCAGCCGGCTAAAATGCTGCCCACGATCGGGTCAACGCACTGTGATCTCATGCCTTAGGTGCTACAGCCTGACCGCTTCCAGAGGAGCCGATTGCGTCGCCAGCAGCACGCGGTTGTGCAGCAGGGTACGGCGGCCACCCAGCGCGCGTTCTGCGGTCCCTCTGGCGAGTTCGGGATGGTTGTTCTGCTCTGATAGATGCGCCAGCACTACAAACGCTGCATTTCCATCATAGTCGCTGGCAAAAAATTCCGCGAGGGCGTCATTGGAGAGGTGGCCAACCCGGCTCATTACCCGCTGCTTTACCGACCAGGGATAGGGGCCGCCCCGCAGCATCTCCAGGTCGTGGTTCGATTCCAGCATCAGCACATCGCAGCCGCGCACATGGTGGCGCACGCTGGCCGGCATATAGCCCAGGTCGGTGACAATGGCCAGCTTTACGCCTTCGGTGCGGAAGGTAAACGCCACCGGATCGGCGGCATCGTGAGGAATGGTGAATGGTGTGACCGAGATGTCGCCTACCTGGAAGCTGGACCCGGCGCTGAACGTTTCCACGCGGTCATGTTTCCACATCATGCCTGCTTTATCGCGCATCAGCCTGCGGCAGGCCTGGTAGCTGGCGCCCGTCAGGTACACCGGCACACCCAGCTTTTTGGCCAGCACCGCCAGCCCACAGATGTGGTCGGAGTGTTCGTGAGAAATCAGGATGGCGGAAAGCGCGTGCGGGTCTTCGCCTCCGGCCTTGATGCGCTTGAAGGTTTCGCGCGCGGAAAGCCCTGCGTCCACCAGAATGCGCGTGCGCCCGCCGGCCACGATGCTGCAGTTGCCTTTGCTGCCGCTGGCCAGCACCGTCAACGAAACCGCCATGTGCCGAGCATAGCTGGAATCACACTGCTGCCGGGAGTAACTTCTTGATTAACGTGGACCCTTGGTGTGGATTTTCGGGATTAGACTAACGGCTCCCCTTGCTTATTGGCGAAAGGTTGGGACCTTGTGGACACTTTGAAACCGGGGCGCGAAGGTCAGTCAAGGCAGCCCATAAACAAGCGTCCGCTCTCCGTGACCATCGTCGGGTGTATCTTTCTGGCCATCGTGATACTCGCGTCTGCTTCTCACGCGGCTGAGTTGAGGGGGCCAGGTCTGTATGACGCCCTGTGGGCCCTACTGGTCAACCTGGTCGCCATTGTTTGCGGAATCTACTTGCTCCGGCGCTGCAATTGGGCGCGTTGGCTGGCCGTTGCCTGGCTTGGCTTCCACGTCATCATAAGCCTCCACTCCCGGCAGGCATTGCTGGTACACAGCGCGCTGCTGGCCCTTTTCGCGTACCTTCTGTTTCGCCCAGTGGCGACCTCTTACTTCCGCGCCTCAGCCTCCGAGGAGACGTAACGCCGGCTTCTACGCGGGCCTGATGTTGGGGTTGAGGCGCAGCACATTGTTGGGGTCGTACTTCTTCTTGATCTCCGCCAGGCGGGGCGTAATTGGCGCCGTAGGCTGCCCTCATAAGCTCGCCGGTTGGTTCGCTCAGCCCATTGACGTACATGCCGCGCGAAAAGGGCAGCAGAGCCGTGCCTAGAGCCTTCGTCCATCGCACCCCACTATCCTTTTCTGCCGGCGTGCTCCAGTCAGTTGACACCTCCACTTCATAGCCCTTCATCCTCAAAGGAAATGCCGCGTCACTGTATGGGCACACGGGTGACGGCTCCGTGAAGGCACGAAATCATCACCCGAAATTTCTGCGGTGCATCCTTGGTTGCGCTTGTTATATCGGCAATAACTGGCTCGCTAAGCTGCGGCAGAAACAGGCTGGTTGTGAAATAAGACAAAGGCCTCGCAGGCGGAGGAAATCCCGAGGCCTGCGACTCCAGATAGGACATGACGTTCACTGTGTCCTGCAGCGGTCTAAGCGGCGCTCGCAACGGCTTGAGCAAGTCATTGCCCGCCCCCGGTTGGCCGCTATAGCCGACCAGAATGAGGAATGTTGGTCCCTGTTGCCCAGGCACGATCATGGCAACCAGGTTGATTTCATCCGGCGCCGCATCCGTGATCTTGAGGCAGGCGTGCAGCAACTCCGGAATTGGTCCAGCCGGATACACGAGTGTTCCCGCCAGAACATTGCTTACCGGGTGAAGGCGGTATTCGAACGCTGTGGCAACACCAAAGTTCCCGCCCCCGCCGCGAATCGCCCAGAAGAGATCTGGATTGGACCCGCGGCTGGCCTCGATTTGCCTGCCATCCACGGTTACGACTTGTGCGGATTGCACGTTAACGCAGGCAGCGCCATATTTCGGCATCAAGGTCCCCATCCCACCGCCGAGGGTCAAGCCGCCGATGCCAACAGTCGGACAAGCGCCCAACGTGGTAGCCAGGCCGAAGCGCTGCGTGGCTGCGTCCACTTCCCCAACCAAAGCGCCTGCTTGTACGAGGGCTAAACGTTTGTCGGCATTAACCTCGACCTGCTTCATTCCAGAAAGATCTATCACCGCGCCGCCATCGCATACTCCATACCCCGCGGCACTATGTCCGCCAGAAAGCACGGCCAGCGGCAGACCATGTCGTTGCCCAAAATCGAGAGTCCGCGCCGCGTCCGAGGGGCTGGCGCAGCGCACGATGACCGCAGGATGACGGTCATAGGCATGATTAATTACCTGGCGGGCTGATTCGTAGTCGGACGACTCGGGCGTGATCACGTGCCCGCTAATTTGGGGAAGACAGCTTGCGGATTGCTGCCGGATCGAGCGGAGGCGCACTCTCTTTGCGTCCTCTGTACATTCCCGGCCCGTCGGCGAACGCGCCGACCGGGTGTGCGTAAAGGGTTGCTGCGGTGAGTGCGGTCTGCTGGATGAATCGTCTGCGAGTGATCGGAGCCATTGCAACTCCTTTTATTCGTTGGCAGGTGCAAACTGAGCTACTTGGGAATCAAAGTGCCGCTGCTGTACGCCACTTTTCCGCCCACAATGGTCAGGAGCGATTCGGTTTTCGGGATTTCCTGCGGCGGAACTTTGAAAATATCCTGCGAGAGAACTGCTAAATCAGCGAATTTTCCCGCCTCCAGGGTCCCCTTCTCCTTTTCCGCGAACTCCGCGTACGCCGCCGTTCGCGTATAAGCGGTGACCGCCTGCTCGCGCGTGAGCGACTCGTTGGGCTTCCCGGGATAGTAGGCGGCGAACATGATATTCAGATACGGGTTCAGGATCGGCGCGCCGGGCCCTCCGTCGGAAGCAATGGCAAGTGGTATGCCCGCCTGCAACAAGGAACGGAACGGCTGGAACACGACGGCTCGCTCCGGACCGAACCGCTGACGTAACAAATCGCCAAGCGCGAAATGAGATGGGTTCTCGACCACGATTACGCCCAGCTTGTTCACTCGCGGGATGAGGTCAGGCATGATGCCGTCCCCATGCTCAATGCGCAGTCGCCGCCGCGACCACGCGGGCACTCCCCCGGTGGCATCCATCTGGTCGAGCAGGGTCTGGGTGGTTTTGTCGCCTACTGCATGCAGTATCGGCTGCACATGGCGTTGTTGTGCGTCCTGCAGGATGGCGCGGATTTCCGCCGGCGGAAAGTCTACTTTTCCTGAGGTACTGGGATCGTCCGCGTAGGGCGCACGCATTCCGGCGGAACGCTCGATGGGGCTGCCATCGAGCAGCCACTTCACGCCACTCACGGTCACCCGGTCCGCGAGGGTTGAGGGAACGGGCGGGTAGTGAGGCTGACGGCGGCGGTTCTGGTCTTGATAGGGAAGAAAGGGCACCAGCCGAATGCGCATGGCCGGTTGAATGGCCGCCAGCAGTTGAAGACGCCGCTCCGGTTCAACCTCCATGATGGTGATGGAGGTAACCCCCCATTGTGCCTCGCGCTCCAGATAGCCCTTCAGCCGGGCCTGCTCGCCTGCCCGGTCGGTCATGAGCGCCTGAAAGATGCGGAACCAGGCGCCCTGGTGGACGACTCCATCCCACTTCTGCGTCTTCATGTCTTTGCCGAACCAGCCGGCTAGGGGCGGCGGGTCGTTGGGATGAATGCCGAATTTGCGTGCGGCGGCCTGGTTCAAGATGGCGGCGTGAGGAGTCCACGTCCAAAGCACGACTGGATCGTTGGGTGCAATCCGCTCCAGCGCGGAAGGGGTGCAGGCGGCATCGAAGAACGCAACTCCGCCAATCATCCCCTGCACAAGCGTTCCCAGCGGCAAATTGCGAGCCGCCTGCCGCACTTTTTCGAGCACCTGGGCACATTGCGGTTCCAGACCGCCGAAGTCCAGCATGGTGCCCTGGAAGTCGGCGCCGAAATGGGTGTGCGCGTCGTCAAGGCCGGGAATCACCACGTGTCCGGCGAGATCAAAGCGCCGCGTATTGGGCCCGGCCATGGCAGAGATTGCCTGATTTGTGCCAACAGCCTCAATGCGCTCCCCCTTGATAGCGATTGCTTCCGCGTACGGGTGCGCCTCTGTGGCGGTGAACACACGGCCGTTCAGGAGAATAATATCGGCGGGTTCCACCGCGTTCTGGGCCAGTGAGATTCCGCAGGCGACCAGCAGCAGAAATAGGGCCGGGGGGTGCGTTGTTAACATGTGGTCTCCTCGCGCAGGCATACGATCGGAGATCGGTCCGGCACAACTGCTCCCTTTGGAGAAGGACCTTTGGATTGGCGAAGATGATAAGCCCGATTTGCTTTGGGTCGAGAAATTAAAAGTACATTCTTTGACGGGCCCTAGCTCGATCGTTACCCGGCAGTACGGCTCAAACCGGGAATTCTGCATCCAAAAATCGAGGTGAATATGAGAAACCTACTCGCAATCGCAATGTTGAGCCTGGCCGTAGCCTTTGGAACCGCGGTGTGGGGCCAGGAGAATACGTCTACCACCACCCCAAACACCGGCATAAAGCACGACATGAAAACCGCCGGCCACGCCACGGAAAATGCCGCCAGAAAGACAGGCCGCAAGACCGAATCGGTGGCCAAGACGGGCGCCCGGAAAACTAAGCGCACCACTAAGCGCGTTGTTCACAAAGGCGCGCGCAAAACGCGGCGCACGTCCACCAAGGTGGAGCACAAGACGACGACGGGAACGGAACCACAGTAGAGCAGGTTTCGAGGGGTCAAAGTTTCAGGAACCAGCTTCGCAACTCCTGAAACCCCTTACAAACGGTGGAACTGGTCCTCCTGACCGCCGCCGCTACTCGTAGCGGAGTGCCGCAATCGGGTCAAACCGCATGGCGCGGCGTGCGGGCAGGTAACAGGCCAGCAGCGTGACTGCGGCCATCAGAAGGATGACGCAGAAATAGGAAAGTGGGTCAGCGGCGCTGACGCCGAACAGCAGATGGGTCATGAGCCGCGACAGCACCAGTGCACCTGCCAGCCCGATTGCCAAGCCCAGAAAATACAACTTCAGCCCCTGCGCCATGATCGCGCTCAGCACGTTGGCCGGCCGGGCCCCCAGAGCCAAGCGCAGACTAATTTCCTGCGTGCGCTGAACCACCGCGAAGGAAAGCACGGCATAAATGCCGAGCGCGGCCAGCAGCAGGGCCATGCCGGCGAAGCCGCCCAGCAGCCCCGTCTGCAACTGCGCCGGGGCGACACTTTGCTCTACCATTTCCTGCAGCGGTATGACAGCGGCAACCGGTTCGTCGCGGTCAACCGCCCAGATCTGCCGGCGTACTTGTTCCGTAACCGTCCGCGGGTCGCCGGTGGTCCGCACCGCCAGCGAGTCAGGTGCAAAGAAATCAGCCTGCTCGAAACTGAAATATGCCTCGGGTCGCACGGGAACGTCCATGCCGCCCTGGCGCATGTCCGCAACAATGCCGACTACCCTGTACCAGGGCGTATCGGAGTGCAGCACGCCGCGCTTGAATCGGCGGCCAATAGGATTCTCGCCCTCCCAATATGTGCGCGCCATGCTTTCGTTTATGACCGCCACTCGCGGGCTGTCGTAACCATCGTTGCGGTCAAGCAGGCGGCCACGCCGCAGGGTCATGCCCACAGTGCGGAAGTAGTCAGGACTGACCACACGCACGTTGGCAATCCGCAGATGTTTAGCATCCACGGGATGGTTCTCCACCGTGACCACGCTTCCTCCGCCGGAATCGGCGAGCGGCAGATAGGTGGTGTAGCCCGCCGCGATCACGCCGGGCAGAGTCTCCAGCCGCTGCAGCACCTGGCGATAAAATTCGCTGCGGCGCGCCATCTGTTGGTACTTGGGATATTGCAGCCGCGTCTGCAGGGTGAGCACGTGTTCCGCTCGGAACCCGGGGTCCTGGTGATAGAGTTTTTCAAAGCTGCGGATCATGAGGGCTGCCCCGGCGAGCAAAACCATGGCCAGAGCAACCTCGCTGACCACGAGCACGTTGCGCATCCGCTGTCCGCCGGCGCCCACACCTGAACGGCCGCCGTGTTTCAACGATCCGACCAGTTCAACCTGCGAGCCTCGCAGTGCAGGAAGGATTCCGAGCAGCACTCCGGTGGCCATCGAGACTCCGGCGGCGAAGGCAAGCAGCGGGACATTGACCACGGGACCACCGGAGTTCGAGATCCCCGGGGGAATCAGTTGCCCAAGGAAGCGGGTTCCCAGCAGCGCCAAGCCGAGCCCCGCCGTGCCGCCAGCGCAGGACAACACCAGGCTTTCGGCCAGCAGTTGCTCGATCACGCACCTGCGGCTTGCGCCCAGCGCCAGGCGCACCGCCAATTCGCCGGCGCGCGCGCTGCCTCGCGCCAGCAGCAGGTTGGCAACATTGGCGCAGGCGATCAGCAGGAGTAAAGCCACGGCGCCAAGCAGGACGAGCAGCGCGGGGCGGACATCACCGGCAACCTGCTCGCGCAGGGGCACCACGACCGCGGTCAAATCGGACACATCGCCGGTGGCGAGCTGCTTTCCCAGCAGTGCCATGGCTGCGCCTGCGCGTTGCGCCGAGATCCCGGGGCGCAGACGGGCAACAATTTTGAGGAAGTGGTCAGTTTTCTTTTCGTCAATGTAGCCACTGTCCCACTGCGCCGGAACCCAGAGATCTACCTGAGGGTCGAGGAATTGGAAGCCACGGGGCATCACGCCGGCCACGGTGTATTTCGCTCCGTTAAGCAGCAGGTCTTGGCCGACCACCTGCGGCTGCGCCCCAAAACGGCGCACCCATAGTCCGTAGCTGAGCACGGCGGTGAGCGGCGCGCCGGGGCGACCGTCGTCCGTGGTGAATGTGCGTCCTAAAGCCGGGACGACTCCCAGCACGGAAAAGAAGTTAGCCGTAACCGTATCGGCGTGCAAATATTCGGGTTCACCACGGCCCAGCAGGTTGAACGAATTGTGGGTGAGAGCGGCCATAGCCGCAAAGACCTGATTTCGTTTTCTCCACTGCTCAAAGGCCCAAGGGCTGGGGTTGTTACGGGGAAAGCCGTAGGCGGTGTCATCCTGCCAGAGCATCATCAGACGCGAAGGGTCGCCGTAGGGCAGGGGGCGAAGCAGGACTGCATCGGTGACGTTGAACACTGCGGAAGTGGCCCCTATGCCCAGGGCCAGGGCGGCACCGGCGAAGAGCGTGAACCCCGGCGTTTTGCGAAACATTCGCAGGGCATAGCCAAGGTCTTGCGCTATCCGTTCCACCAGCGGCAGCCCGCGCTGCTCACGGTAAGACTCGCGCAACTGCGCCATGCCGCCCAGCCGGATGAGAGCGTCACGCCGAGCTTGATCCGCCGGCAGGCCGCGGCGCAGGTTTTCCTCGATGAGCATGGCGGCGTGCGACTCCAGTTCTTCGGCGAAGTCGCGCTCCAGGCCGCGCATTCGCGTCCACGACAGTAGCCGCGAGCCCCAGATCCGCAGCCGCTCCCACATTTCGCTTCCTCCTTACAATTGCAATACGCGCGCCATCACCCCCGCAATGCGTTCCCAGTTTTCCGTTTCCTGGCGCAGTTGCCTTAGCCCGCGCACCGTAATGGAATAAAACTTGGCCTTGCGGTTGTTTTCCGAGGTGCCCCATGCCGCGCTTATCCAGCCCTTCTGCAGCAGGCGGACCAGGGAGGCGTAGATGGTGCCCTGGTTGAGCAGCAGCACCTCACCACTGATCTGCTCAATGCGGCGGGCGATCCCGTAGCCATGCAGAGGCCCCAGCGCGTGCAGCGTCTTGAGCACCATCAGGTCAAGGGTTCCCTGCAGGACTTCCGATCTGGCCTCATCCATAGTTCCTGTGGCCTCCGCACAGGAGTATGCTCCCGAACATGTGGGATGTCAACAGGAAGGAAGGATAGGGCATCTGGCTTTTGCCGGCTGCCCGGCGAGAACAACTGCGGGCTTGGTGCGTCAACCGCCGACGCGGCCTCGACTCCCGACTCAGCGCGCCTTTGCGGTAATGGGCGAGTCGGGCGCCGCGTACACCACTTCTCCATCGAACAAGGTCAGCAGGCATTTCAAATCTTTGATCCGCTCGGTGGGCACGCTGTAGAGATCGCGGTCCCAGACGGCAATATCGGCTCTTTTGCCCACCTCGAGCGACCCGATTTTGTTTTCCAGGAACATCTGCCGCGCTGCCCAGGTAGTGTAGGCGCGCAGGGCGGTGTGCATGTCCACCGCTTCTGCTGTGCCAAAAGGATGCGGGCCGTAGGTTCCTTTGAGAGTCTCGCGCGCCGCGGACGCCCACAGGCCGTAGCGTGCGGGCAGGGGCGTAACGGAGTAGTCCGATCCCCCGGCCCAGATAATGCCTCGCGCGCGCAGGGTATTAAACGGCTCCAGATGCTGGCCGCGCTTCGGGCCGTAGTTGCCGGCGTAGATGTCGCCGATCCACCAGAGAAATTCGGGCTGCATTTCCGGATAGCCGGCGTCGTAATTCTTCTGCAGCCTGACCATGAGGTCCAAGGCGTGTGGCGTGGGCAGGTTGGCGTGAATGATGCTGTGGCGAAGACCGGGGTGGGGTTGTTCCTGTTCGACCAGGGCGTAGGTATCCACCACCCAATCCATGGCGCGGTCACCCACTGCATGAGTGCCCACGGGGACGCCGTTCTGGTGAAAGAGCCGGACCATCTCACGATAAACCGCTGGGTCAGTTTGCGGATAGCCGCTATTGCCCGCGCCCGAACTGCTGACGTCAGAAGTTGTG